>NZ_JBVBUV010000011.1:0-73516 GCF_057445395.1 Litorivivens sp. | reverse complement strand
CGCGTCATTCAGGACCAGCCCGAGTACTTTATCCTGTTGCATCAGATTGAAGGTTTCGGCCAGCTTTTGTCTCGGAGTGTGGTCGGCGCGTACAACCACGAGATAGCCATCGATCAGTCGGGATATAAGGTCCGTATCTGGCAAATTCAGGACTTCCGGTGCGTCAACGATCACGAAGTCGAAACGCTGCCTTACGGCAGACATGAATCGAGATAATTTCGACGATTTTAGTAGTTCATACGGTGAGCCGGCTTTGGCGCCAGCGATAAGAACGTGCAGATTAAATCCCGGCAGAAAGCTTACACGAGGTTCGCCGTCTTGGCGCAGGGCGTCGTCTAACCACTCGGTTATACCTGGGCCGGAAAGCGTTTTCAGATTCAGGTAATCGAGAACCCGGGTAGAGGTATCGCGCAGGTTCAGATCAATAAGCAGAACGCGCGTATTCGGTGATCTAGCAAGGGCGCCAGCGAGATTGATGGCAGTCAGGGTCTTGCCTTCCCCTTTTTCGGCGCTGGTGACGCCAACCACGAATGACTGACTCTGACTGCGAAGTGTTTCTAGAGATAGCCGTAACCTTGAGTAGTTTTCAGCCTGGTCAGAGTTGGGGTTTAGAAGGCACACCAGGCGCGGATTGATTTGCGATTTATCGCAATCCATTTGGCCATCTTCGCTTTTGGCGAAGTTTGGCGAGACCTTGCGGCTTATCTTAGATGAGGTGGCGATATTTTCTACTGGTGTCATGGTCAATCCTGAGTTTGTGACGACGAAGTCTGCGGTCTTGACGAATACAAGACAAAGGTAACTGAGGAATTATTGTGGAAGTCGACAACGTTAAGGATGGGTGGGCGTGTCAGCTATAGGCTAGCTGGATAGCATCCAAACCATCGATTGTGCGTCATGACCAGACTGGTAGGCCATCACTGACAATGCGATTACAACAATTACGAAGCAAATTGCGATACAAGTTGCGCGTGCTGCCGATCGAAGTCTGTCTCTGGTAGTAGCGATGGTTGCTATTGTCGCCATGACCGGGACGTTGGTGAACTGGCGTATACTGTTTGCGGTATGAAAGCTACGATCCATTTGCTCAGACATAAATACCGCGTTACCACCCAAGCCGAAGGCGATAAATGCTGTGACGAGAAGCAAACCCATTTTGTTCGGCGCTATGGGGAATGCTGCGGGTATCGCAACCTCTATAACGCGTATCTGCTGGTTTTGCTGAGATTCTAGTGACTCGGCCAGTTGTGCGTCCTGGTATTTCTTCTGCAGCGACAGGTATTTCTCCTTAGCACTTTCGTAGTCATAAGCGAACCGTTTCAATTGCTGGTCTATCTTCGGTGTGCTTTCAATACGTTGCATGATGGCTGCGATGGAACGATCTAGACGCCGTTCCTCCTGTTTTAGCCTTGAGAGGTCACGATCCATTTTGTCTGGATTAATCGCTGTTCCACCGGCCATGGATTCATCAATATTGGGGTCAAGGCCTAGTTCGAGCTTCAGCGACCGGATCTCGTTTTTCAGACGAAGTATTCCAGGGTGGCTCTCCTTGTAGCTAGAGCGCATTGAAGCCAATTCCGATTGTAATCGGCGCAGCCGTAAAGTAGCAGACATCTCGGTATTCTCTGTCGCACCAGATACTATCGTGTCGCGTTCTTTGAGAATCTGTAACTGTCGCTCGCGATTGACGCGCAGGTCGGAGTTCAGCCGCTCTAGGGTGGAGAGATTCAACTGTTGCTGCTCCGGCAGTTCGCCCATGTGCTCGTTGCGGAACGCATTGATTTGTCGTTCCTGAGTAATAAATATTTCCTTCGCCTCGTCAAGTTGGTCTCTGATAAATTCTGTTGTTCTAGCAGCCTGGCTGATGCGTATTCGTTCGTTTTCAGCTCGGAACCGGCTGGCGATGTCATTCGCGACGTCGGCGACAATTTCAGCGTCCCAACCCTGATAGGTTATGGTTATGGCGTAGGTAGAATTTTGTCCCCACTGTGGCTGTGCAGATGTTCTTTTTTCAATCTTGATGTCCTTGCGCATCCGCTCTATCAGCCACTCGGGTGGGGCTTTGTCCTTCCAAGATTGATAAAGGTTGAATTTGTCTATCACCTGCTGCAGTTGAGTTCGGCTCAGTACCGCCTGTTGTATAACGCCAAGCCTCATCTCCAGCTCATTGGTCGTTGCAACTTTTACAAGCGATTCAGTAATATGGCCTTGCCCAAACAAGATGGTCGTTGAGGATCGATATAGTGCCGGCATGGTAATAATGAGGCTTGTGGCGATAGAAATAACTGCGACAACACAGCCGATAAATAGCCATTTTCGTCTTAGCCATTGTCCTATAAGCGAATCGATCACTGAATCTTCTGAAGCTTTAGCATTCATGGAAAGTAGTCCTCGACAAACGGTGCGTCGAATAAAATCGATTATCCCGTGGAGTATTCAAGGTACCAGTACGACGTCGCCGGGTAGCAACATCAGCTGGTCGCCATCACCTTTTAGCTTTGCGACCTTCTGGTAGTTGAATACAAACTCTTCCTTTTTACCGTGGTATTTTCGAATGATGAGGATCTTGTCGCTGGAGGCAAACTCGGTTAGACCTCCGGCTTGGGCGAGCGCTTCGAGTATGGATACCTGACTCTGGAACTCAAATCGACCTGGCATTCGAACTTCACCCAGTACCGACACTTTGTAGCTGTGCACAGCGTCGACGGTGACCGACACTTCGCCAGGGATAATTGTTAGGTATTTTCTTAGCGCTTCTTCCAGAACTATCTGCAATTCGGTGGGCTCTAATCCGGCGACGTAAACGTCCCCTACAAGTGAGAATGAAATCTTTCCGTCGGGTCTAACGGTAACGGTTTTGTCTAGATTTTTATTATTCCAGACACTGATCGTAAGTACATCTGAAGCCCCGATATGATACTTATCCGCAACCAGTTCGGTACTGTCAGAGGATCTGGCTTTTGTTGGGGTCGTGCACCCCGTGATCATGATCGCTACCAACAAGAGGGTCGCCGCTATAAATCCAGTGCCTCTTTGTGTTGCAAACCCGCGGGTGGCAGAAGAATAGTGCGGGCTATATAGTCTTTGTCCCAGTGATAGAAGCATGTCTCGAGTCTCCTATTTCGCGCGCTAGTTGGATAAAGCGTAGGTAATTCCCACTATCCCAACGTTTCGGTCTATGACTTCGTCGGTAATTTCGGCAAAGTCTACCGGCTGGTAGTTTCTTTCATAGGATGCTGTCAGAAACCAGGAGTTGCTAATACGGTAGGTGGCCTCGACAGAGAGTCGATATACTTTCTGCTCTCCGGAGCGTTGGGTTACTTTCGCATAGCTGGGTGTAACGGTAACCAGCCAATTCAGGCCGCTCCTGTATGAAATCGACGCGGTCAGGGTTTCAAATTCCTGGCTTCCGGTAGTGCCGGGCGCCGTTGTTTCATTGCGCTCGAAGCCGATATTTATTTCGCCGGCTTGATACTCTTTCTGCACCGAGAACATCCAATAAGGCGCGCTGCTGCCGTCGGCGGATCGTACGCCTGCACGGACAGTTGTGTTGGTGGTCGGCGTAAGTTGGTGAGAAAGCCCCAACCAGGTGGTGCCGGAACTGTCACTTGTCTGGCCGTCGGGATTGGATGGCGACGAAGCGACTTCGTCGTATTGTACATTTCTGTAAAAATAGCCGTACACCATGGTGGTTGCCGGTGTCAGCATATGCTCCATATCGATAGCGGCGCGGCGTATGTCGGTTTCCAATACATCTGATATGTTGTCTTCGGTATGGGTGTAAGAGAGTCTGCCTTTGATACGAGGACTCAGTCGGTAGTCTATGTAGGGTGTTGCAGTTAATCGCTCGGCATTGATACGGCCTAATAGCAGCCCAGGTGTTGATTCCCCGGGTACTAGGCTTAGATCCGCTGGTGTGTCTGTTTTGGTATAACCTAGATCTGCGCCAAGTGTTAATCGGGAGGTTGGTAGATATTCAACCGATGCGTCTGCAAATCGCCTGACGATACCAGAGTCTATTGTGCGTATGTTGGTGTATTCTTCAGCGTCGATACGGTAGACCGCATTCCACATCAGGTTTTGTTTTTCATATTCAATTTCAATCGATGGTGTCAAGCGAATGATTGATGCTGACTGCTTATCGTCATAGGTATAGAAGACGTTATCGTCATGGATTGCGAAAGCCGAAATTGAAGGCTTAAGGTTGTATCCTGAATCTGCGATCAGTGTGCCAGGTGCTGCGAGACTGATGGCAGCCGAGAGGCACATCAAAACGTTTCTGGTGTTTCGGGGTTTGGTATAGTTCATGTGATTCATACGGGCACCAGATCATCAAAATCTACATTCACGGCGACACTGCTTTTGAGCAGAGGAACGGATACAACAAAAAGCCCTTTTTCCGAATCCGTCTTAATCAGTATTCCTTGGGCGTTGGCCAATGCGCCGTGTTTGATAACAACTTTCGAGCCAATTTCGAGGTAAGGGTGTGGCATTAGGGGTAGGTGGCTTTCAACCATGCACCTGATCGACGCGATTTCATCCTCCGGAATGCTTGCCAATGCATTCCACCGGGTGCCCAGAATATGGGCTACACCCTTTGTATTGGATATTTCCAGAAAGGATGCTCTATCGATACGATGTTTTACAAAGAGATAACCTTTGAACATTGGGCTACTGATAGTGGCCTTGACTGCGTTAGGCTTGTTGCAGGCTTTTCGACTTTTTGGCTTTGTAGACCATTCTTCGATCAGCGGAAGAAATACGTTGTAGCCTTTCGCACCCAGCAGATCAGAAACCATGCGCTCGCAGTTGCTGCGTGTCCATATTACATGCCAACAGGCGTCGGTTTCCCCTTGCTCGTTCAGTCCGGTACAGGAGTCGTCTAGGTAGAAATTGTTGCCAGAGTGATTATGTACAGACAAAGCTTCGCCCCTTCAGCTCAGTTTAGAGCTGCGATCTGAAATTTCACTGTACGCCGACGACCCAGTGTTGAATCCGCAAGTGTTGGCGTTGTCCGAAGAATGCCGTTTACTGCGCGTGGCATTTTCCCCGGTTATGTAAAGAATATGTTACATAACGGCACCGCGCGATCAGGGGAAACCTTGAATGCGGTGAGGGAAATCCCCTGATACGTTTCCGTTTTGGTTTATTTGTTTGTTGTGCGGTGCGCTGCGTAGTGATTCATAGATTTAGACGCGATGTGGCTGAGAAGAATTTTTATGCTCAATGGGCAGATATTCTAGGTGGAAACACCTATAGTGTCTGATCGTGATGAGTGGGTAACGCACAGTTAAAGAGAGGATACTGATTTATCGGGTTTGAGATATGTCCCCTCAAACTTTCGGGCGATCAGGTCAGAGTATTGAGGGCTAGGGTGGTTGTCGTCGCGATAGAGGGAGCGACCGTTTACGGTGTTGGAGCATCTTTGTGTTGACTTGTCACACACAATATTTTCCGTGCGTAATACAGAAATTGCGTTGTGCGTAGCCAGCGCATCAAGCAACTGATTTACGCGCTTGTTCTTCTGTAGATACACGCTATAGCTTGTTGAAATATTGACCGAGTTCGTACCTTCGAACTTCCGTATTTTGGCTGCAACTTCGGGCACTTTCCAGCCTGCTTCCGGAATCTGGGAGAGCACAAGGATTTCGTTCGCAGAGGCCAGGTTAACGAGTTCGGTGTAGACATGCCGATAGACGTCCTGAGACGCGTCGTGTATCACGTAATTCGCCCAGCTATCGCCATACTCTACGCCGCCTTCCCCGTTATCAAAACGCTGGCCATCAAGGTAGAGCCGCCAGCGCGCAGCAAGGATGACCTTGGCGTCTGTCTGGTTTGCCAGCTCCCAAAATAGATTCTTCGCAAAAATGCAGTTTCGCTGCGTTGGCTGTCGCGAGGTACCTGGTACCGGGAGGCAGCCCTTGTCGATAAGCGTGATTAACGCGCCATTGTTGGCCTCTATCACCGATCTGAGGGATTTACTGACCGTTTCTGCGTGTGAGTCACCTATCAGAATAAATTTCTTTTCACGTGCGGGGGTAAAGCAAGTCGTTGTGAGGTCGCTTAACTGGTCCGTCGATCTTACTCCCTGTCGTGTGCAATGACTGGTGTCTTCCCAGTCTGCAAAGGTTTCTTGGTTAAAGCGGTGGCTAAAGCCGCCGTTGGCAAAGCCAACGGCCCCGAGCAATACACAGGCTAGAGCGAAGGTAAAAGACGTAGCGAAAATTTGCTGCCGTGAGTAGGCATTTTTATTTCTGAAAGGCTGTTCGACATACCGGTAGCTGATTATTGCGAGCAGTAGAGAGACAACGGCCAATAGTCCCATAACGGAGCTTTGCGGAAGCTCAATGGAGCGGATTCTGGCAAAGGCGAACAGCGGTTGGTGCCAGAGGTAGGCGCTATAGCTGATTAACCCGATGCCGACGAATACCCTCATGTTCAGTATTTTTCCTGCGACGGTACTTTGATCAGCAAACAGTATGATCAAGGCAACACCAGCGACGGGCGCTAGCGCATAGATGCCAGGAAATGGCGTTGCCTCATGATAGACGAATATTGGGTATAGGATGGCGGCTAATCCCAGAAGGGAAAGCAGGTTGTTAGCTCGAACGCCTTTCTTCTGAACAATAAATGCGGTTATTGAACCCGCGAATAACTCCCACGCGCGAAAAGGCGCGAGGTAGAAATTGGCTTCGGGCTCGCGCTTGGATCCCCACTCACTCAAAGCGAAGCTAACTACGGCTACCACGACGATGGCCCAGAATGTACGATCCTTGCCAAAGCGCCACAGTAAAAACAGGAAAATGGGAAACAGTAAATAGTACTGTTCTTCTACCGCGAGGCTCCATGTGTGTAGTAGTGGTTTTTCCTCAGCAGCAGCGTCGAAGTAATCGCTTTCAAACCAGAATAGGACATTGGAGGCGAAGAGTGTAACGGCAACAAAACTTTGTGAGAAATCTTTTAACTGGTTTGGCAGCATCCACATCCAGGCGAAGGGTATGCAGCACAGCATAACGAAGAATAGTGCCGGGAGAATTCTGCGAGCACGTCGCTCATAGAAATTGATAATGCTGAAACGGTCGTTCTCGATATCGTCAATAAGGATGGTCGTGATCAGGTAGCCGCTGATCACGAAAAACACGTCTACGCCGATATAGCCCCCGCTAAACAGTTCAAATCCGGCGTGAAACAATATCACGGGGACAACAGCCAGTGCCCGTAATCCGTCGATTTCCGCCCGGTATTTCAAAGCATACTATCCTTTTACGCCGTGGGTTTTGCTGGATATTCGTACCTGCAGGCTCGATGTCCGTATCGCAGCCTGATGCCGTGACTATTAGTTGACGCGCAATTGGCGATAAACCCAGCAAGAGGTTCTAAGAAAATACTAGGGTATTGTTGAGATTTACTCGACGGGGAGAACCCACTATTTGGCTACGTTAAATACCTGAATGGCTATAAAGCAGAATGGTGCTTGTGGCTGCGGCTTGGGATAAGTAGTGGCGCAGATCGCTTTTTCTGTGCAGTATTACTGCCTTACACGAACACGTGTACCATCTTCTATTGAGCTGTCAGGGTGAAGGATGACCTGTGTCCCCGGTTCGATACCCGTTAGAATCTGGGCGTAGAGACCGCTGCGTTCTCCGACGGAAACTTGCTTGAACCGTGCAACTCGACCGTCTAGCACGTAGAGGCCCCAATTGCCGCCGGAGCGGAAAACCGCAGCGTTGGGCACCTGCAATACGTCGTCTGCTTGCCACAATTTAAATCGTGCTTCTACCCGATAGCCATCGCCAAGTCGCTGCCAGTATTCGTATGGGCTAGTGATATCGAGGATCACCCATACCCGCTGTTCCTCGACGCCAAGTGCTGAAACCTTTGTAAAACCCACCGGTTCAATAAGCCTGACGACGGCGTCAATCGGTTCGCCGCCCCAGCGGTCAATGAGGACCCGGGTACCAGCTCGAACACGTATAGCATCAAAGCTTAGCATATCGACTGCCACTTCCAGTGCGCGGGGATCACCCAGTTCCAGTAATGCTGTACCCGCGGATACGACACCCTCACTCTGCTTGTGCAGGCTCAACACGGCACCTGTTATGGGCGATACGATTGGTACCAGTTCTTTGGGTGCGCTATCGATCTCACTGGCGGAGTATTTAAGGAGCGTGGAAGCGCCATCAAGTTCATGCTTGGCGACATCGACCGCGAAGGTGGCTGATCGTAGTTGCGCGTCGGCGCGTCGCATCTCAGTTCGCGACAGTGACAGCTGTTCAGCGGATACTGCGCCGGTCTGCTCGAGCTTTTTTCTGCGCGCGAACTCTGTCCGCGCATATTCGGCATCGGCCTTTGAGGCCTCAAGACGCTCTTGGGCAGCCATCAATCCGGCGCGAGCGGCCGCTACGCGGGCTTCTGCTTCAGCTCTGCTGCGAGAATCAAGCACGGTTGAGCGCAGTGGCTCAAGTTCGGCCAACACTTGTTGTGGTGTAACGGAGTCGCCGACATTCAGTGTGATCCGGCGCAGGAAACCATTGACGGGGGCGGAAACCAGATAGCGATCTTTGACGCGAGTATGCCCTTCATTGTCAATGGTGACTTCCATTGGTGCGCGTCGAGCATAAGCGCTTTCTATCAACACCGGCTGCGGACGCAACCCCATAAACAGTGCGAAGCCGATCAAGATCGCCAGAGCACACCAGACAATGTAACGCGTCCGCTTCATATCTTATTCCCTTGTTTTGAGAACTGCGACCAAGTCCATATTTCGGATGCGCCACCATACGATAGCGCCTGAGGCCGCCGCAGACAGGATAACGACAAGCGCCGAAAAAGCGTAGGTGTAGGCGCTCAGCACGAGTGGAATCCGGTAGAGATCGGACGCCATCATGGAAGCCATAAAACCGCACAAGGCGGCACCGAGCAAAAAGCCAATGGGTATTGCCGCCAGTGTCAGCAAGGATAGCTCGCCAAGCAAAATGTACGCTACTTCGCCGCGGGTATAGCCGAGTACCCGCAGGCTTGCCAATTCGCGGCCACGTTCGGCCAGTGCGATGCGTATGGTGTTGTACACCACACCGAAAGCGATAACAGTACCCAGGATGGCGTTGATCAACGTAAAAGCCACCAGCACGCGTTGCAGTGCATCATGAAAGCTGGCGATCACACTTTGACGTATGCTGATGCCAGCAATTCGCGGGATTTCCTTCAAGCGACGATAGATATCGTTTTGGTAGCGTTCATCGATAGCCAGTGCGACACGATTGATAACGGGGCCTTCGTGTAATAATTCGTTCAGTTTGTCGCGTCGCATATAAATGGCCATATCGAAATATTGTTGTGAAAGTCCGTTTACCTGGACCATCCGACGCGGGCGCTGCCCCTCGTGGATTTCTACTTCAACTTGATCGCCGACGTTGAGGTTGAAGTTGTCCGCAAGTCGCTTGGTGAGGACGATACCTGCGCTGGGTAGCTGTATTGGCTTGAGTTCCGTATCCAGTGCGTGTTGCAAGTGGCGTTCCCGGGGAAGTCCATGAATCGAAGTGCGATACTCATGTTGTTGATGTCTTATAGTGACGGGAACACTGCGAATGCCCTCGGCATATCGGACTCCAAGTAATGCCGACAATGACGACAGCACCTGATCGGCGGCAGGTTCGATGAGTGTTAGCTCCAGATCCTGCTTTTGCGCCAGCTGAAATTGGACGTGCATCATGAGTTTTGCCGCGTCCTGCTGGAAGTTGCCAACCATCATGATGGCGCAGGCCAGTGCAATACCGACGATCGCCAGCAGCGATTTTCCGGCGCGCCGCTGCAGGTGACGCAATATCATGCGGCTTGTCTGCGCCAGTGGTTTATAGAAGCCCGCCTGCTCGAGCCATGACAAGCGGTAAGTAGGCGGATTTTCAGGTCGCATACCCTCGGCAGGCGCAATATTGGCGGCATGCAATACTGCGCGGAGGCTGCCGACCAGAGCAAATGCTGTGGTGATGAGTACGACCGCCAGCACCATCGTGGGGTCAACCTGGTATAGCAATACTGGAAAGCGATAGAACTCTGTGTACAGGGATGTCATACCACGCCCCAGCCATGCACCCGCACCGACGCCAGTGCCGATACCCAGTATGGAGATCAGGATCACCAGTTTGGCGTAATGCCAGGCGATTGCCCCGGTGCTATAACCAAAGGCTTTGAGCACGGCAACGAGATCACGTTGTGTGGACACCAATCGCGCCACAACAACGTTGATCAGGAAAACAGCAACACTCAAAAAAATCGCGGGAAAGAGGTAAGCCATCATCTTCAACCCATTGAACTCTTCTCGCAGGAAGCGGTTTGAAAGCTGAAGATCGCGGCCATAGGCACCTTGTCCACCATACGGTTGGAGCATGGGATCAAGCTGATCAATGATGTCCTGAATAGTCGCCTGCGGCTGAACCTGAATAACGATGTCATTAAATGCGCCCTCCATATTGAAAGCCGTAGCAAGGCGCTGCTCGGGCATCCACATGACGCCGAAACGGGCAAAGTCAGGCATGATCGATCCGGGCGGAATCTGGTAAATATATTCAGGGGAAAGAGCGATCCCGACGACAGTAAGCTCGCGCTTTCGGCCATTGATAACCGCCTGAATGGCAGCGCCGGATGAAAGGTTGTGCGCTGCGGCAAAAGTATCACTGATCAGAACTTCGTCACGTCGGCTGTCCGGCATGCGTCCAGCGGCTATATGCAGTCGGTTCAGCCGAGGCCCTGCAGCAGGTATGGAGACCAATACGCCGGATATCGGATCACTAAAATCCGGCAGGCTGAGATTAACTTGAGCGACCACCCGTGGCTCCACCGATGCAATACCGGGTAAGGCCTCAATCCGCCTTGCTAGCGACTTGGGGGCGCGCTTCAGGTTGGCGAAAATATCCGCAAAGCCGTGCTCCCGATAGTAGGTATCGCGCGTAGTCAGCAGAGAATCATAGGTAGACAGACTCATTACGCAGACCGATACGCCGCCGGCCATAACCAGAGCAATCGCCAACACCTGCCCTCGAAGATGCCAGAGTTCGCGCCACAGTTTGAGTGTAAGCGCTCGCATCACCAGCTAACCTCGGCTGGCTTAAGTGGGTGTGCGTTATGATGGATATCGGTGATGCGGCCGTCGCCCAGTAAAATGACGCGGTCTGCGATTGCTGCAATTCCAGCGTTGTGGGTAATAATGGCCGTTGTGGTTCCCAACTCCTTGTTCGCCCGAACCAGCGCGTCCAACACAACGGTGCCAGTTTTCGAGTCCAGGGCCCCCGTGGGTTCGTCGCATAGCAGTACTTTCGGATTTTTGGCGATGGCGCGAGCGATGGCCACTCGCTGTTGTTCACCCCCAGACATTTGGGCCGGGAAATGGTTAAGCCGCTCCTGGAGGCCAACGAGACCAAGGGCATCATCCGGGCGCATCGGGTTTGCGGCAATCTCGGTAACCACCGCCACATTTTCCCGCGCCGTGAGGCTTGGAATTAGGTTGTAGAATTGAAAGACAAAACCCACATGGTCGCGGCGGTAGCGCGTCAGTTCTCTATCCCGAACATTTGTCAGGCTCTGGCCGCAATAACTGACCTCGCCCTTTGTTGCTGTATCCAATCCGCCAAGAATATTCAGAAGGGTGGATTTGCCGGAGCCGGACGCCCCCAGCAGGACAACCAACTCGCCTGCAAAGAGATCGAGATCGACCCCGCGTAACGCATGCACTACCACCTCGCCCATGGGGTAAGATTTGGTGACATTGCGGGCGCAGAAAACCCGTTCTGGAGGTGTTGGTTCGATAGTCCGACTCTCCTCGTTATCCCTTCAGTGTAGATCAGCTTGGCGTGTGCGCGTATTTTGGTGGGCTAATATTGAGCCTGTATCAGGCGTTTGGTACACTACCGCGCCCTGCCGCAGGGCAGGGTCCCGCTATGTGTCGGAGTGTAGCTCAGCTTGGTAGAGCACTGTCTTCGGGAGGCAGGGGTCGGAGGTTCAAATCCTCTCACTCCGACCAGTAAAATCAAAAAGTTATTTTCTTAGCGTACTAGCGCGTTTCATTGCCTGTCATCACTGTTGCCCCTGTGTATTACCGCGGCGAACGTGTTTAGCTAACTATAAGATGCAAAGATCAGTTGAGTGGGCTTTCCTGTCGGTCGGCTCGGCTTCATATTTCTGCTTAGTAAGGTGGTGGACCATTTTCCCTGGCATCGATGAGGCTGGAGCGAGCCCGTTGTTGTCGCTTCGCTTTAATTGACACTGGGTATGCTTATAGAACTGACTGCGGTAGCTGGTGATATTGTGACATGCAGACGATGCTGCCCAGTGGGAAAGCAGGTACCTTAAATAGGATCAGCTAGCCAGGTTATCCCTCTATCAGGCTCAAGAATGTAGCGCACGCAGAGTTCCCGCCCTGCAAGCGGATTGTTTGGCAGTGTCTGCGTTATTTCAAAGTATAAAGCCTCTATGTCGGTGTCAATTGCCAGAAGTCTGGCAGCACTGAAGCCGAAAAATTGCCTTACATAGGGGAATAGGGCTTTGTAGATACTCTCTTTGGCTGAAAAGCAGAGACTGAGTGCTTTGCTGTAGCCAAGTGTGCTGCTATTGATAAGTGCAGTCTCCTCTGCACTAACGATCTTGCGTGTAACGCGCTCAGCTTGGGTGTCTGTCATCCAGTCAACGGCGTCTACTCCCAGTACGGATTGTGCCTCGGTGGATGCAACGACGCACAGCGCAAAATCGTCCGTGTGGGTTATACTGCCGCACATCGACTGCGGCCAAATCGGGCATCGATCTTCATTGGTACTAATGCTTGTGTTGGTAGCACCGGCCGCAGACAGCGCCATTTGTGCCAGATAACGGCCAATAAAATACTCACTGCGACGCTTTGTAACTGCACGTTTTATGTTAGACGGGCAGTCAATGCCACACTGGCTAAAGAAGCTGTCGGAAAAATGCGCGTCGTTACGCCTGGCTGCGCGCGCGATGATTGACGCTGGTGCGTTGGGTAGCACGATGGAGGTCGGTAAGAAATAGCTCGGTGTTAACTGCGTTATGGCGGGCATGCCGGGTCCCGGTTGATTGGCCTATATCATGTGCGTTGCTTAGAGAGCGACACTTTACCAAAGTAACTGGCTCTTTGTACTCAACAATTGCCGGTCTTCTATGGTTGAATAAAGCGAATTCAAAATATCAACGAGGAAAGCCGATTGTTATGGCGAAGACCCACCGGGGCGTAAAAGTAGGGAAAAGTCCGATCAGCGGCAAGGGACTGTTTGCGGAAAAATCCATTAAAGCCGGCTCAGTGCTCGGTTATTGTAAAGTAGAGAAGACGCAGGAAACGTGTGAGCACACACTCACTCTGGATGATAATTCCATGTATCGGGTGCTGTGTGATCTGAAATATATCAACCACGCAAGGCCATCAAATGTCATTTATTACGATGACTTCAGTGTGGTGGCGCTGCGCGACATTGCGCCAGGTGAAGAGTTATTGCACGACTACGGGGAAGAATGGGCCTGAAAAGGCAGAGGTAAAATCTACCCCTGCCTGGTGTGAGCTACCTAGAAGTCCGGCATCTGTGGTGCGGCCGACTTGGGCTTGTCGTCGACGCGCTCGGCTACCATGGCTTCAGTGGTCAGGATCAGTCCGGCGATGGAACCTGCGTTCTGCAGGGCAGAGCGGGTTACCTTGGTCGGGTCGATAATACCGTGCTCGATCATGTCAACGTAGTCACCAGTCTGGGCGTTATAGCCCCAGTTGATGTTGTCATTGCTGCGCACTTTGTCCAGTACCACGCTACCGTCGACGCCTGCGTTAGCGGCGATTTGACGGAAAGGTTCTTCCATCGCCCGCAAGGCAATTTTGATGCCGGTGTCCTGGTCGGCGTTTGCGCCTTTCAGATTGTCCTTGCGTAGTTGCTCGGCAACACGGATCAGGCTGATGCCGCCGCCGGGAACAATCCCTTCTTCAACCGCCGCACGGGTGGCGTGGAAGGCGTCGTCGACCAGGTCTTTCTTCTCCTTCATTTCCACTTCGGTGGCTGCACCAACCTTGATCACGGCCACACCGCCCGCCAGTTTGGCGACTCGCTCCTGTAGCTTCTCCTTGTCGTAGTCAGAGGTGGACTTCTCAATCTCGGCACGAATCTGGGAAACCCGGGAAGTAATGTCGGCCTTGTTACCGGCGCCATCAACAATGGTGGTGTTTTCCTTGTTGATAACAACACGCTTGGCTGTGCCCAACTGATCAATATCGGCGGTATCCATGCCAAGCCCCACTTCTTCGGAAATGACGGTGCCACCAGTGAGCACCGCGATATCCTGCAGCATGGCTTTGCGGCGATCGCCAAAGCCGGGCGCTTTGACAGCGGCCGTTTTCAGTATGCCGCGCAGGTTGTTGACCACCAGTGTGGCCAGCGCTTCGCCTTCTATATCTTCAGCAATCAGCAGCAGTGAGCGGCTGGCTTTAGCGACGGCTTCCAGTACAGGCAGCAGGTCGCGAATATTGCTGATTTTCTTGTCGCACAGCAGGATGTAGGGGTTATCCAATTCAACCTGCATCTTCTCCTGGTTATTGATGAAGTAGGGCGACAGATAGCCGCGGTCGAACTGCATACCTTCTACCACTTCCAGTTCGTTCTCCAGCGACTTGCCTTCTTCGACGGTTACGACACCATCGCGGCCGACTTTTGCCATCGCTTCGGCCAGAATGTTGCCAATGTCGGTATTCCAGTTGGCAGACACGGTAGCAACCTGACCGATGGCCTTATTGTCGTCACAGGGCTTGGACATTTTTCCAAGCTTTTCGGTGGCCGCAGCCACAGCGGTATCGATACCGCGCTTGAGATCCATCGGGTTCATGCCGGCGGCAATGGCTTTGTGACCTTCGCGGACCAGGGCTTGGGCGAGAACGGTTGCGGTGGTGGTTCCGTCACCGGCGACATCCGCGGTTTTGGAAGCCACTTCTTTCACCATCTGTGCGCCCATATTTTCGAACTTGTCCTTAAGCTCGATTTCTTTGGCTACCGATACGCCGTCTTTGGTTACGCGCGGCGCACCAAAGCTTTTGTCGAGCACAACGTTGCGACCTTTGGGTCCCAGCGTAACTTTGACGGCGTCAGCGAGTATATTCACCCCTGCCAACATGCGCTCGCGGGCATCGTTGGAAAACTTGACTGTCTTGGCACTCATGCTGCTTTCTCCTGAATTTCAGACTGTTCGACAATGGCAAAAATTTCAGATTCTTTGATGATCAGGTAGTCCTCGCCATCGATCTTGACCTCGGAGCCGGCGTACTGACCAAACAGTACGCGGTCGCCGGCCTTGACTGACAGACTGCGCAGTTCTCCGTTGTCGAGAAGAGCACCTTCGCCCACTGCTATAACCTCACCTTGTGTGGATTTTTCCGCGGCTTTGTCCGGGATAACGATGCCACCTTTGGTTTTGGTTTCCGCAGCGAGGCGTTTGACAACCACCCGATCGTAGAGCGGCTTGATACTCATCGAGCATTCCTCCAATTAACATTTATGTTGTTAGGGAAGGAGGCGACAGGGGATGGGTCACGTCTCCTTCTGAGCGGCTTAATGGGCGCCAGTCTGCGCGTTTTCAAGCGGTGTCGTTTAGATTATTTGAGAATAAAGAATATGCGGTTTAGATGAAATTTGTGGTTTAGGGTGCGGTAGGGGTGAACTGCCGTACAAATCCTTATTTTTCAACTAGATATTTTGGGGCTATATATTATAAAAACCTAGTAGGTCTAGCGTGAACAGGAGACTAGTAGATGCCGACTTCACAACCTATCTTCGAGCGAAACCTTGCCGACTACTTTCGTGAGCGCCTGCAGGAATGCGGCGAGCAGCTGGCGCCGCCTCCGCGGGAAGACACACTGTGGTACATGGGCAACGTGCTGGCACGGTTTGGGGACAGTGATCAGCTGTTTAGCTACGACGAAGGTGAGCTGGGAATTCGGCCATTGGCCCTGCTTTACAAAGATGCCCACGAAGCGGGCACAACGCGCGAGCGCTGTCTCATCTTGCGGCAACTAGGTGACATGGCGTTGTTCATTGGCGCGCTGTTTCCCGAGCGTTATGCCCGTCGCGGCATTCTCAAAGACTACTTTGTTGGTATGGGCGGAGGCGCATACAGCTACCTGTCTGAAAATGCGCCAAAGAATCGTCATATCTTTTCAGAGCTGGCCGAAACCTTTAGCCGCATGCTGCATCTGGTGGAACAGGCCTGCTCAAAAGAGCAGCTTTTCGACGCCTCGGATGTGTTGGGGCTGTATGAGCGTTGGCGTGCCACAGGTGATATTCGCTTGCGCGAGCAGCTGGAGGCGCTGGGGATTTGCGTGATGGATCAAGGCCAGCTCCACTGATCGAGTAGGCAAAGCGGACAAGTTTCTACCAGGCGCGCAAACACATACAAAGTTGCACACTCATAAGGTGGGTTGCTTGTCTTTTATGCAGCGTACTATCGCTGCACCCAGCCTCCGCATACAGGAAATACCTGTCCGACAAAATGGTTAGCTGCGTCGCTGCAGAGAAAAGCCGCGAATTCAGCGTCTTCGCGCGCGCCGACCAAACGGCCCAGCGGAACTTCTCGCTTTAGTCGCTCCTGAAAGCGCGGGTTGGCCTGCACCTCTGGGGGAAAGTAGGTTGGGTTATCAACAAAGTTTTGGGCAATAGCGTTTACCTGAATATTCTGCGCCGCCACTTCCACACCCAGTGCCTGAATATAGGCCAACTGCGCGCCCCGGGCAGCGCTGTAGGTGGAAGCGCGTTTCATGCCACGCAGGGCCGAGGCACTGCCCATCAAGAGTATCTTTCCCTGTCCTCGCTGGATCATGTTCGGCAAGGCCGCCTTGCAGAGCCGGGGCAGCGGGTCAACCAGCGCGGCAAAGACCTGCTGCCATTCGTCTTCTTCCACCTCAATCGCCGGGGTGCTGGGCGCTGGCAGGGCGAGATTGGCGAGCAACACGTCAATCTCGCCCGCTTCCGCCAGTAGCGCGGCGGGTTTGTCGATGTCTATCAGGCTGTCATGGTTAGCCACCACGTCTGCGCCCTGGTCTGCCAGGGTTTGGCACAGCGCGGGCCCCATGAATTCGCCAGCCTGGGTAACCAGAATTCGCTTGCCGCTCAATGGTTTGTGAGTCATCGAAAAATCCTCATGTTTTTTGCATGTTAGGGAAATAGGCGAGGTGTTGGCAAGGCGTGACACCCCAGTGTGCAAGCACTTGCGGACAGTACGGATGTCGCTGTGTCATTCGCTCATCTAAGCTTGAGGTTATTGGTATTTCAGGGATTAATCTTGTCAGATTCAGACATTGCAAAAATTATGAGCGGAGAAGCTCAATTGCCGACCATGCCCGAAATTGGACGGCAGTTGATCGCCTTGCGTTCGCAACCGGACATAACGCTGGAGGAATTGGTGCAGGTTGTGTCGCTGGATGTGGCGCTGGCTGGAACGTTACTGCGTTATGCCAACTCCCCTGCCCACAATCTGGGGGCAACGGTAGAGTCAGTCGAGCGTGCTGTGATTATCATGGGTTTCAAGGCGGTGTTAGATGTGGCGCTGTCGCTGACGCTGATCAAATCGCTGACTGAGCAAGCTGGACCGTCACTCGACTACAACCAGTTCTGGAAGCGCAGTTTGATAGCGGCTGTTGCCGCCCGTGAATTGGGAAGTGTACAGCGTGAAGAGGCTCTGGATGAGTTATTTCTGGCGGCGCTGTTACAGGATATTGGCATGCTGGCGCTGGATCGCGTTAAAGCCCATGTGTACGAGACATTGGCCGACGGTCAATGCAACCATGAGCAGGTGTGCGCGACCGAGATGGCGTCGCTGGGGTTCGATCACGCTAAATTCGGTGCCGCACTGTTGAAGAAGTGGGGGCTGCATGACCGCACGGTAATGGCCGTTGTAAGTAGTCATGACGATCAGAGTCAGACTGAGCAGGGCTTTCTTGCCTGTGTTGCGGCGTCGGGTATGATTGCCGATTTTTTTCTGGCCGGTGGTGGTAAGGTCGCGTATCAACGCCTCAGTAAAACGCTGTACCGCTATTTCAGTATTCGCGATTCCCAGTGTATGCAACTGATAATGGACATTGATATAGCCATTAACCACGCGTCTTCACTATTTTCCAGCATTGTTAAATCGACTGGCGACACCCGTGTTGATGTCGCAGCGGACGCGACGTCGATTTCTTCCAGTCCGCGTGCTAAACAACCGGAAGCTTTTGTTTCATTGAGTCGGGAGACCTACCTGGACGATGAAGGCGAGCTGGACGGCATCATGAGTAGTAAGGCCTTTGAAAACAGCCTAAAAAACAGTTTCAAGATGCTCCGTGGCCGGCCGATCAGTGTTGCGTTTCTGTCTATCAATAACCTTAAGCAACTAGAGAAGGAGCACGGCCGTAAAGTAGCTAGTTTGTTGCTCCGGGTTGTCAGTCGCAAGCTGCAGGAACAGATACGGATCGAGGACTTTGTCAGTCGCTACGGAGACACCTTTGCCCTTATTTTGCTTGGTTCTTCGATAGAAGATACTGCGCGTATCGTCGAGCGCATTGCCGAACTGTTTCGTGAGGCACGTTATGCCGTAGCCAGTGGTAGTAAGGTTGCGCTGGAGGTGAGTGCCGGCGTGGCGGGCAGCTCTGGCGAACTGCATTTCGAATCGGAAACAAGGTTGCTGGAAGCGGCTGCCGATGCCCTGATGCGTGCCCGCAACGCGGGTAACTACACGATTGAGTTGCAAACGCCGGAGCATCGTTTGATGGCGCTGGTGGGCTAACTTTTCCCGCTAATTTGAATCCGTTACACTGCCTTCGCTGCGGCCTAGCCGTGGCTTCATGTCAAACGGATAAAGGAAAGCTGTGATGGAAATTGTAAAGCGTACCAGCGAGTACACCATTGTGAAAAAGCGCAATGGTCGTTTTGGTGTTCAGGGTAAAGGCCGAAGCTGGATCAATGCAGAAGAGAAAGTGCGGATTCTTAAAGACGCTGGTCTGATCAAGGCGCCGGAGCCCAAACCTGCAGAGCCTGAAGAGGCGCCAGCTGAAGAAGAGGGCGCAGCCGGTGAAGAAAACGCTGAGTAACCCAGTGATGTAAAAAACGACGTAGCAAAAGGGCGACCATCGTGTCGCCCTTTTTATGCGCTTGCCGCGCAAAACGTGAAACTGAAATGGCTCAATACAGCTTTTCGCACGCCAAGGCCACGCGGTCTTCGGCGCGCGTTGGAATGTTCTCCATCTGCTCAACCAGCCTGAGGTTGAACAGCAGGCCGCGACCTGTGGCCAACTGTACGTTAAGCCCGGGACGAGCATTCAGTTCCAGCATCAGTGGTCCCTTGTCCCGGTCGATCACCAGGTCGACGCCAATATAGTTCAGCCCCACCATTTCCGAGCAACGCGCAGCAAGTGTCATGATAGTTTCCCAGTAGGGCAGTTGCAGACCGTCGATGGGCTGGAGGGTGTCCGGGTGGACTTTGGTCACGTCATTGGCGCGCACGCCGCTGCGGGTTATCCCTGTTTTGATATCAATGCCGACTCCGATGGCGCCCTGATGAAGGTTGGCCTTGCCGTCGGAATCCCTTGTCGGCAAGCGCAGCATGGAAGCCACCGGCACGCCGCGAAACACAATCACCCGAATATCCGGCACGCCCTGGTAGCTGATGGCGTCAAAGAAGGGGTCGCTTTCCACCCGATACTCGATAATCGCGGTATCGGGTACACCGCCTAGACTGTACATGCCACTGAGAATGTTGGAGGTGTAGCGCTGTACCTGCAGGCTGCTCATAATCTGGCCGCTGGCTTTGGCAAAGTGGTCGCCAATACGGCTGGTGACCACTAGTACGCCGTTGCCGCCGCTGCCGTTGTTGGGTTTGATAACAAAACTGCTGTACGGCTTGAGCGTATCGCTCAGGTTGCGTACATCGTGTTCGATTTCCACGGTGGCGTAGAGCTCGGGTACGGCAATATTGTTTTCAATTGCCAGCAGTTTGGTGCGTTTCTTATCGTCTACGAGTGGAAACTGGTTGCGCGGATTGTAGGGCATGATGAACTCGGCATTGCGCTGGTTAATACCGACAATGCCGCGCTCACGCAGGCGCCTGGCCCAGGTAATCATGATTTCGGCTCCGGTGGGTCAAACTTGAGTGCCGCGCGAAAGCGCCACAGTTCCGTGAGCCGATAGCCGGTATAGCGGCCAAACAGCAAAGTGATCGCCAGCATGCATAGCAGCAGCTCCGGAAACACGAAAAACATATGAACAAGAATGTCGTTGGTCATCAGCAGGTAGCCGAGCACCGCGGTGAACAGACTGCCGGCACCTTCTTTCATGGCATCGCCGGCGCCGAGTTCTTCCCAGACGATGGACATGCGTTCAATGGTCATGGCCATGATAACCATCGGGAACAGCGCTACTGACATGGCGCGGGTGCCACCGAAATAGTGCGTCAGTATGCTGATGAGAATCATCATGATCACCACGATAATCAGCACCGACGCTAGCCTCGGTACCAGCAGTAGCATCAGCCGATCCAGATAAAATCGAATTGAGAGCCCCACAGCGATCATCAAGGTAAATAAAATGATCCCCCATAATAACTGGGTCTCCCGAAAGGCCAGTGCAATCAGGACGGGCATAAAGGTACCAAAGGTGCGTATGCCTACCACATTGCGCAAAATGACAACCAGCAGCGCGCCCATGGGTACCATCAGCAGAATGCGATAAACATTCTGGGTTTCCAGTGGCAGATTGAACAGGGAGGCATCAATGAGCGACGAGCCCATGCGCTCAGCCCGCTTTCGCGCGATGTCGACAATTTCGCGGTAATTACGAGCGGCCGAGAAGATCACCTCGGCAGCGCCAGCGCCTTCAACCCAGACCAGTGGGCCTTCGCCGATACGCCATACCAGAAAGTTTTCCGGCAGTCCGGGCTGGCCGGTGAGCGGGTTAAACGATAACCAGCGCCGTCCGTTGTGTACCTGAATCCAGGGCTTAAGTTGTGCGTTATTGACGGTTTCGCTCAGCTCCAGCCCATACAGTATTCGGTTGGGTATGCGGGAACCCTTGAGGACTTCACTGATTTCATAGACCCAGGCTTCATCATTGTTGGCGCGTCCGCGCAGCAGAGCGACATTCTCATTGGGTTTGTCCGCATTGAGTTGCAGTAGCAGTTCGCGGGTGTAGGTGGCGATATCGGCTGATTCATTGCGCACATCGTCGAGAATAGCTTTGATGGCCGAGTTATACGGCTCCGGGTAGACCGGTGCTTGGGGAAAGGGGGGAGTTGGACCAGTGAGCTCATTGCTGTTGCTGTCGCGGGCGATGGAAATCCGGTAATAAAGCGTTTGTGGGCCATTGGCACGGCGTACCGCCCAGTTGGCCCAGCGATTTTCCCGGTCGTTTTCGATAGCCAGTCCGTAGTTGCCGGAGATGTAGTCTTCATCAAGCGTGACAAAGCCAGGCGCCTGATGCGGCACTGCAAACTGTACCTTGGTGGGTTTGCCTGTACCCTTGAAGGCGATGCGAGCCTGTACGGTCCAGACCTCTTCGTCTTGTCCCGGCTTGAGTGGCAGGCCGAAGACATTCACTTTGTAGATGCAAAGCCCCAAGCCAACCGCAAACAGTATGGCAGCGAGAATTCTCAGTTTTAAGTCGCGCATTGGCTATCCCCATGCGGGCGCTGTTCAGCCCGTTATTAATCTTCTTGCTCTACCTCACGGCAGTGCTCTTTAGTCAGGTAAGTAGCGCTTGAATCGATGACGGCTACACCGCCGAGAAAGCGCCGACCCAGCAGGATACGGTAGTTGAATTCGCCACGGTCGCTAAGCGTAAACTGGGTTGTATGAACGCGGCCGTCAAAACACATATCCAGTTCTATCACCGGGCGGCGGTCAGCACCACCGTCGAGATCTTTGATTTTCACGCCTCGGACCAGAGGGCGCTCCATTTCCTTGGTGTCGCCGTCTTTATCGACAAATTTGAAACGCACCCAGTCGTTGCCGTCGCGCTCAAACTCTTTTACATTAATAGCGTGAATAGACGACGTGTTGGCGCCCGAATCCAGCTTCGCCTTGATTGGGGTGTCGCGTATGTCCAGCACGGTGACGCGTTCAACCCAGCCGGCAATGACCTTGCCGGCTCGGTCTTTTTCGGCCAGCACAGGGTTGGCAGCAAGTGCCAGTAATAGCCCGGTCAGTGTGGTCTTCATCCAGGTCGACATAGCTCCTCCTTACTCTGGGTGATCGTCGGGTTCGGGGGCGGGCGGCTCCATTTCGGAGGTGTCCTCCCCCTTGCCGCGTACCGGCAGCGGCTTGGTAATCACGGATTTAGTGGCTTCTTCGGCGGCCTTGCGCGCCGCCTCATTCACGGCCTGTGGATCATCCCCGCTTTCACTGGCGCTTGCGGCCGCTTCTTTTGCGACTTCATGCACAACCTTGCGCACGCTTTCCAGTGCCGCATCTGCGGCGCCCTCGGCAGCCTTGTCAACGGCGGCGCCTTCGGTCTTGTGCAGGCCAAGGTGATAGGCCGCAAAACCTGGCATCACCATCTGGTTCAGGGCCATACCTATGATGGTGCCCTTGGCTTTGGCGCGGATCACCGTGCTGCGGTTGGTAATGGGATCGGTCACGGAGCCGAGTATCTCGCCTTTTTTAACCGAATCACCCACTTTCACTTCGCTGAACAATACGCCACTTTGATCTGCGCGCAGCCAGATTGATTCGAAGAACACCTTCTGATCCGAGGCGACCTTGTTGTATTCGCCCATCAGGCCAAAACCACGCATCGCAGAGAGTACGCCTCGCACCCCCTGGGCCACCTCTTCCGGCTGCAGGTAGAGTGGTTCGCCAGCTTCAAGGGTAACGGTTGGAATGCCTGCTTCCACGGCCGCACGTCGCAGCGTGCCCACAGCGCCAACACTGTGCAGTACCACAAAATTGTCAAACAGCTGGCTCAGCTTCGCTACCTTTGGGTTGCTCAGGTCTGCCCGCAGCTGGGGCAGGTTGGTGCGGTGGAACGAGCCAGTGTGAATGTCGATCAATGCATGGCAGTGGCTAATCACATCCTGGAAAAAGTGGTGAGCGATGCGCGCGGCGGAGCTGCCGGTGGGATTGCCGGGAAAATAGCGGTTGAGGTCGCGGCGATCGGGCAGGTAGCGTGAGTTGCGCTGAAAACCGTAGAGGTTGACGATGGGTACTGCAATCACCGTACCGGTCAGATTCTCGGTATCCAGTGCGAACATGATGCGCCGGATAATCTCTACCCCATTGAGCTCGTCGCCGTGAACGGCGCCGGTCAGACACATGGTTGGGCCGGGTGTGTTGCCCGCCGCAATCAGTACTGGCGTGGGAAGAGCCAGCCCGGATAGGGGTTGGCCCGCAGACCACGCGCGCCGATCCAGAATGCCAGGCGTGATGGGCTTGCCCAGCAGAGGGCGCTGGGTAGAGCGATCTATAGGGAGCTCGGGCTTGATGGGTTCAACGTCAGAAACACGCTCAGTTGCCCAGCTTAAGCTGGCCAGCAGCGCACTGCCGAACAAGAGACCGCGATGGAGTCGAATCATAAACCACTTTACCCTGAGTGAATGTGTGCGCACTTTATCCTAAGTGTTATAGGTCTGCTGTGAAGAATTTGCGAAATATGCACGTGTATCAATGGAACTTTCGGTTTGTCTACAATGGCTTGAATCCGTGCTCTTGCCCGATCAAGGACGATATCGCCCTCTGCTTTACACGCATTCTGTGTGAAAATAGCCTAACAGTACATAAGGACTCTGGCGGGAGAAGGTAATGGCGAACGAGCAGGCCAAAGATTCACTGATCATATTTGATACTACCTTGCGAGATGGCGAGCAGAGCCCCGGCGCGTCGATGACACGAGACGAGAAGGTGCGCATCGCCAAAATGCTCGAAAAAATGGGTGTCGACGTGATCGAGGCCGGCTTTGCCATTGCCAGTCAGGGTGATTTTGAGTCAGTTAAGGCGGTTGCAGAGGCGGTCAAAACCAGCCGGATCTGCTCTTTGGCGCGCTCTGCCACTAAAGACATCGAGCGCGCGGGTGAAGCCCTCAAGCCTGCTGCGCTGTCGCGTATTCACACCTTTATAGCCACCTCGCCCATTCACATGGACTATAAACTGCGGATGAAACCGGATCAGGTGGTCAGCGAGGCCGTGCGTGCCGTGCAGACCGCCCGCAATCTGACCGACGACGTAGAGTTCTCCTGTGAGGATGCCTCTCGCTCCGAGTTTGATTTCCTGTGCCGAATTATTGAGCAGGTCATTGCCGCGGGAGCCAGCACCATCAACCTGCCCGACACGGTGGGTTACGCTGAGCCTCAGGAGTATGGACGTTTGATTGGCCGCCTGATGCAGGCGATACCCAATGCCGACAAGGCAGTGTTTTCCGTGCATTGCCACAACGATCTGGGGCTTGCAGTAGCCAACTCTCTGGCTGCGGTGCTGGAAGGTGCTCGTCAGGTCGAGTGCACCATTAACGGTTTGGGTGAGCGAGCGGGCAACGCCTCGCTCGAAGAAATTGTGATGGCGGTGCGCACCCGGGCCGACGTCTTTCCGGTTGAAACCCGGATCGATGCCACCCAGATCGTACCGACCTCGCGATTGGTGTCGACGGTGACCGGGTTCCCGGTGCAGCCCAACAAGGCTATTGTTGGCGCCAATGCGTTTGCCCACGAATCCGGCATTCACCAGGATGGCGTGCTCAAATACCGTGAAACCTACGAGATCATGCGGGCTGAGGATGTAGGCTGGAATACCAATAAACTGGTATTGGGCAAGCACTCCGGTCGTGCCGCGTTTAAAGCCCGTCTGACGGAACTGGGTATCAGCTTTGCCAGCGATGAGGCCTTTAACGACGCCTTCACCCGGTTCAAGGATCTGGCCGACAAGAAACACGAAATTTTTGATGAAGACCTGCAGGCGCTGGTCAGCGAAGTTGTACCGGCTGATTCTGGGGAGAAATACCGCTTCGTTGGGTTGGAATCCCATTCTCGTACCGGGCAGAAACCACAGGCCAAATTGCGAATTGCGGTCGATGGCAGCGAAGAGTTTGTCGAGGCTGAAGGTGATGGTCCGGTAGATGCGGCCTTTAAGGCGGTCGAGCAGCTGGCCAATAGCGGTGCCACCCTCAAGCTATATTCGGTCAACGCGATCACCCAGGGCACTGATTCTCAGGGAGAAGTGACGGTGCGTCTGGAAAAAGATAATGTGATTGTGAATGGCAACGGCGCCGATACCGATATCATCGTGGCCTCGGTCAAAGCCTACCTCAATGCCCTGAATTTGCTGGCATCCGGTATTATGCGCACTCACCCCCAGAAAGAAGGCGTGTAAATGTTTCAGCAACTACCGGAAGGCAAGCGACTCGCCTATCTGGACGCGATGGGCGTGGAAAGCTTCTTCCCGCGTATCGCTTTGCCAGGCGCGCCGCCGCCGGTACTGTGTGAAACCCTGCCAGAGCCGGTGACTACAGATGCAGGCCCGCCAGCGGCTGGCGTGGAACCGGTTTCTGTGCGGCCTGCCACGTCTGCGGCGCCCGAGATCAATAGGGAAGCCTTGCTGAAAGACCTGCTGCCGCGCGAAAAATCGGCGCCGACAGCGGCAGCCACAAAGCCAGCAACAGCCGAAGCAAAACCGCAAGAAAGGCTTCAGTTCACCCTGCGATTTTATCAGGTGGCCGGTCTTGCCATGATTGTTGACAGCTCACCTGCGGCCACACCAGAGCCCGCAATTGTGCGGTTTACGGCCAACCTGCTGTTGGCAATATCGCGTCTGGACGGAGAATGGGAAGGGAGCATCAAAGACAGCCTTCACCATCACCTGTTTCGCTGGCCTCTGGTAGGCAATGCCCAGATTGAACAGGGCGCCACAGCGGCACGCGAGGCCGTCACGGCAGCGGTGCAGGCCAACTGTGAACGCCATGCAATTCCCCGAATACTGCTGCTGGGTGAACAAGCGGCAGACTTTGGTGCGGGTGATTATTCTCATTGTCGAGTGTTGAGCAGTCACAGCGTATCCCATTTTCTGATGAACCCACTGGCGAAACGGGCACTGTGGCAGAGCCTGCAGGCATGGGGCTGAGCCTTTCCTCGCCAGAGGTGGATACGCTGGGCGTCGACGAGCTCGACGCGGTAATGACACTGGAACGCAGCGCTGGGCCATACTGCTGGAGCAAGGCAGACTGGAAAAGCAGCCTGGAGCAGGATTTATGCTACAAACTGGTTGCAGACAATGAATTACTGGCGGTCGCGGCATTTTCTGTGGTCTGCGATGAGGTAAGCCTGCTGAATATCGCGGTGCCTGCAGCCTGTCAGGGGCGGGGCTATGCCAGCCACCTGTTGCAGCACTGTCTTGCAGCGTTTGCTGCACAACATCTGAAACACTGTTTTCTGGAAGTGCGGCGTTCAAATACGGCTGCGTTGGCGCTATACAAAAAGCTCGGTTTTGCCAGTATTGGCGAGCGCAAAAATTATTACCCAGTGGCAGGCGGGCGTGAAGACGCGCTGGTTTTGCTCTGCCAATTACAACGGAAGGAGCAGTAGCATGCGTGAATTGGAAACCGACTGGTGGTTTCTGTCGTTGCCGGAGGACTGGGTAGTTGATCAGGATGACGACAGCATTGTCATTACGGACCCGGACGAAGTCGGTGTGATCACCCTGACCTCTCTGATTACCGACGGTGAACGCGATATCGAGGCCGGTATTCACGCATTGCTGGAATCTCTGGATGTAAACCTCAAGTCGGTTGAACCGACGATGCTGGGCGATTTCGATGGTTTCTATCAGGAATTTGTCGACGGTGACGACTGGGTGCGTGAGTGGTATCTGGGCAGCGAGCACTGTCTGCTTTTGGTAAGTTACGACTGCGATCCTGAAAACCGGATGATGGATCGGGAAGTGGTGGACCAGATTCTGGACACGCTGTCGCTTAAGGAAACCTCCTAATCCGGGGCGCCGTACAATCCGATGGAAGAACGCATGGCACCCAAACCGTTTACAGTTGCGATTAGCGACGATGACATTGTCGATCTGCATCAGCGCCTAGACAGAGCTCGCTGGCCAGATCAGCTTAATACCTCAGATTGGGCTTACGGCACCGACCTGGCTACCTTGCAAGCACTAGTGCACTACTGGCGGCACGATTTCGATTGGCGCCAGCAGGAAGCGGCGCTGAATCGCTACAACCAGTTTACGCTGGCGTTCGACGGTCTTACCACGCACTTTATTCACCAGCGTTCACCCCACGCAAACGCCACTCCCTTGTTGATTAACCACGGCTGGCCGGGCTCTATTGTGGAGTTCCTCGACGTGCTGCCGCGCCTGCTGGAGCCGGAAAAATTTGGCGGTCGCGTTGAAGACGCGTTTCATGTGGTTGCGCCTTCACTGCCCGGCTATGCTTTTTCAGAGGCCGCCAAGTCACCGGGCATGCACACCCGCGCCATTGCCGAGCGGCACAGCAAATTGATGGCGCTGTTGGGCTATGACAGCTACTTGTGCCAGGGTGGCGACTGGGGAGCCATGATTACCCGGCAGTTAGCCGATCTTGACCCACAACACTGTAAAGGTGTGCACTTCAATATGTTGCTGGCCGGGCCGCCGGCAGACGGCGATCCTATGGCCGGAGTCAGCGAGCAGGAGCGACAGCGGCTGCAGGGCGATGCCGCCTTTGCCAAAGAAGGGATGGGTTACTACAAGCTGCAGGCCACGCGGCCGCAAACGCTCGGCTATGGGCTGAATGATTCGCCGGTAGGCTTGTGTGCTTGGCTTACCGAAAAGTTTTACAGCTGGACGGACTGCGATGGCGACATTCGCAATGCGGTGAGCTGGGACCGCTTACTGACCAATATATCCCTGTACTGGTTTACGCAGTCCATTACCTCATCGACGCGGCTTTATTACGAGCATCGCCGACACAAAGACACGGTGCAGCGGGTGAAACTGCCCACTGGAGCCACTATTTATCCCGGTGAACTGGTGCGGCCGCCACGGGCATGGGCTGAGGCGAGCTACAATCTCATACACTGGTTTGAAGCGGAGAAAGGTGGCCACTTCGCCGCGCTGGAGCAACCGCAGGTGTTTGCTGAAGAGCTCTGGCGTTTCGCTCAGGCCCTGCAGACGCGAGGCGATTTGCCTGCCTAATCGGCGGCAAACGCCCGCAGGGCGGGCATTTAACGGTTTGTGCCCTGTCGGTTGAAGACACGTCTGGACTCTCCAGGACCCTCCAGGACCCAGCGCGTCCACTGACATGCCATGTCGTGTACGCGCCAGGCCCCAGCAGACAGAATAGGCGGCTCGTTTATTCTGATCGTTAGGGGACACCATGGCAGCACCAATACTCAGCGAACGTGATCTGCAGTTTATGCTTTATGAGCTGTTCGACGCAGAAGCCCTGACTGAGCGGCCTCGCTATAGCGACCATAGCCGCGAAACCTTTAATGCCTCCATCGATACCGGCCGTCAGATTGCGGAAAAGTATTTCATTCCAATTCGCCAGAAGGTCGATACCGACCAGCCGACCTTCGACGGCGAAAAAGTGCACATGATCCCGGAAATAAAAACAGCGGTTGATGCGGCGACAGAGGCCGGCTTTGTGTCAGCGACAGCTGACTATGAGCTGGGCGGTATGCAACTGCCACCGATTGTCGCATCGGCAGCCTCTGCCTACCTGACAGCCGCAGGCAGCACAACGCTGGGTTATTTGAGTTTGACCAACGCCAACTGCAACCTGATCGAAGCTCATGGCACGCAGGAACAGATTGAGACCTGGGTGCGTCCCATGCGAGAAGGGCGTTTTGCTGGCACCATGGCCATGACAGAGCCCGGTGCGGGCTCTGGCCTGGCGGATCTGACCACCTCGGCGGTGAAGTCAGATGACGGTAGCTATCGCGTTACCGGCTCCAAGATTTTCATCTCCGGTGGTGACCATGAACTGAACGAGAACATTGTTCATTTGGTGCTGGCGCGGGTGAAAGGGGCGCCGAAAGGTGTGAAGGGAATATCGCTGTTCATTGTGCCTAAGTTTCTGGTCAATGAGGACGGCTCGCTGGGTGAGCGCAACGACGTGGCGCTTGCTGGTCTTTTCCACAAGATGGGTGGTCGGGGGCAGACCTCTACCGCCTTGAGCTTTGGTGAAAAAGACGGGGCTGTCGGCTACCTCGTGGGCGAGGAAAACAAAGGGCTTTCCTATATGTTCCATATGATGAACGAAGCCCGGATTATGGTGGGAACCGGTGCGGCAGTCATGGCGCTGACCGGATATCAATATTCGCTGCACTATGCCCGCGAACGCCCGCAAGGCCGTATTCCCTCCCAGAAAGACCCCAATTCACCGCCGGTGAATATCATTGAACACGCCGATGTGCGGCGTATGCTGTTGGCCCAAAAGGCCTTCGCAGAGGGCGGGTTTGCGCTATGTCTGCTCGGGGCACAATTGGCGGATGACGAAAAGACGGCACCCACGGAAGAAGAGCGACAGCAGGCACACCTGTTGCTGGATTTTCTCACGCCGATGATCAAATCCTGGCCGTCGGAATACGGGCCGGAAGCCAACGACTTGGCGATTCAGGTATTGGGCGGTCACGGCTACATCAACGAGCATCCGGTAGAAATGTTCTACCGCGACAACCGCCTGAATCCCATTCACGAGGGCACAACGGGTATTCAGTCGCTGGATTTGCTGGCGCGCAAAGTACCGATGAATAATCTCGCCGGCTACAAAGCCTGCCTTGCCGAGATTCAGAAGACGATCAGTCAGGCCGAAGGCGGAGAGCTGGCTGCTGAAGCGGCGCAGCTGACCGATGCACTGGCGACCTTACAGAAAACCACAGAAAGCCTGCTGGGCGCGATGATGGAAAAGCCCATTGATCTGGCGCTGGCCAATTCGGTGAAATACCTCGATATGTTTGGTCATGTCGTTATCGCCTGGTTGTGGTTGAAGCAGGGCCTGATTGCCCAGCAGAAACTCGGATCCGACCCCGGTTTCTATCAGGGCAAGCTGCAGGCGATGCGCTACTTTTTCCGCTATGAACTGCCGCTGATCGAGGTGTGGTCTAAGGTTCTTCGAGATTTGGACAGTACTTGCCTGGATATGCAGGATGAGTGGTTTTAAATAGGGTGTTGCGCCCCTTTACGTCACTTTCGCGTACCTGTCGTGTAGCTGTTGTGTAATTAAGGTGACAGTACTCAGGAGCGATACCGTTTTATAATCCCCTCTTTCATCGAGAGGGGAGTACGCTTAGGGAATTCCCCAATCAATAAGGAGAAGCACGCATGCAAGTCGTAAAAAAAGAAGACCTTCAAGGCTGGATTGGCAAAGAGCTGAGCCCGTCGGACTGGTTGGAAGTGACTCAGGATCGTGTAAACCAGTTTGCCGACTGCACGCTTGATCATCAGTTTATTCACGTAGATCCGGAAAAAGCCGCGCAAACGCCTTTTGGTGGGCCAATCGCCCACGGCTTCTTAAGTCTGTCTCTGCTGTCACATTTTTCTGAGCAGTACAGTCTCGTGATTGATGGTATGCAAATGGGTATCAACTATGGTTTCGATAAGGTGCGTTTTCTGGCGCCAGTGAGAGTGGGTAAACGCATCCGTGCCAATGCGCGGGTAGTGGCTATCGACGAGACCAAGCCGGGGCAGTTCCGAATGAAATCTGAAGTTACCGTAGAAATAGAAGGTGAAGACAAGCCGGCGCTGATCGCCGAGTGGCTCACCGTTCAAGTTGTCGCATAAAGGAGAAATCAATGTCTGTACGTTTTGATGGCAAAGTCGCCATTGTTACTGGTGCCGGTAACGGTCTGGGTAAATCACATGCACTGGAGCTGGCCGCGCGCGGCGCCAAGGTGGTGGTTAACGATCTGGGCGGTGCCCGTGATGGCAGTGGTGCCTCTTCTGATGCCGCTAAAGCGGTGGTGGCTGAGATTGAATCCAAGGGTGGTGAAGCCATCGCGCACGGCGCCAATGTGGCGGTGATGGCTGAAGTCGAAGACATGGTCAAGCAGACCATGGACAAGTGGGGCCGCGTTGACATTCTGATCAATAACGCTGGTATTTTGCGCGACAAATCCTTTTCAAAAATGGATCTGGCGGACTTCCAGTTGGTGATGGATGTTCATGTGATGGGATCCGTGAACTGCACCAAGGCGGTTTGGGAAATCATGAAGGCACAGGAGTATGGCCGCATCGTTATGACGACATCCTCCAGTGGCCTGTACGGAAACTTTGGTCAGACCAACTATGGCGCGGCGAAAATGGCCGTTGTTGGCTTCATGAATACGCTGGGCCTTGAAGGCGCTAAATACAATGTGCGCACCAATGCACTGGCGCCGACCGCCGCTACGCGTATGACTGAAGATCTGATGCCTCAGGAAATACTCGACATGCTGGTGCCTGAAGCAGTTACCGCCGGCGCTCTGACCCTGTGTCACGACGATGCCCCCAACCGCATGATTCTTGCGGCAGGTGGTGGTGGCTATGCCAGTGCGCGCGTGTTTGAAACCGATGGTGTGTATCTGGCGCCGCAAGACCAAACGCCTGAAGGTGTGCTGGCCAACTGGGAAGCCATTAATGATACTGGCCGCCAAGGCACCATCGAAGCGGGCATGAAGCAGTCAGAGAAGTTTCTGCTCAAAGCCCAGGCTTACCTGGAATCACTGAAGTAATAATTAGGTGCCTCTCCTGCGGAGGGGCGTCACAGACCTGTTTAGGAAGGGAATAATGAAAGACGCTGTTATTGTATCTGCTGCTCGCACCCCAATTGGCAAAGCCTACCGTGGTGCATTTAATAATCTGGAAGCTCCATCGCTGTCTTCTTTTGCAGTGCAGGCCGCCGTTGAGCGTGCCGGGGTTGATCCGAACGAAATCGACGACTGTATATTTGGTGCGGCGCTGCAACAGGGTAGTCAGGGCGCGAACCTGGCGCGTCACGTTGCCATGGCCTCGGGCTTGCCGGTCAGCGTTTCCGGTATGACCATTGATCGTCAGTGCTCATCGGGTTTGATGACAATTGCCACCGGCGCCAAACAGATCGTTATGGATGGTGCGCCGATGCTGATTGCAGGTGGCTGCGAATCCATTTCGCTGGTGCAGAACGAGCACATGAATGTGCACCGCATGGTTGACCCGAAATCCATTGGCAATGCACCGCACATTTATATGGGCATGCTCGATACCGCTGAGGTGGTCGCCAATCGTTATAACGTTTCTCGTGATGCGCAAGATGAGTATGCCCTGCAATCCCAGCAGCGCACTGCTGCGGCACAGGAAGCCGGTAAGTTTGACGATGAAATCGTGCCAGTAACCGCAACCAAGCTGGTAATGAACAAGGAAACCGGTGAGACCAGTGAAGAACAGGTGACCCTGACCAAGGACGAAGGTAACCGTCCTTCGACTACACTGGAAAGCCTGCAGGGTTTGAAAGCCGTTCGCGACGGCGGGTCTATCACGGCGGGCAATGCTTCTCAGCTTTCTGATGGCGCCGCTGCGGTTGTCATGATGGATAGCAAGCTGGCCGAACAGCGCAATGTGGAGCCGCTGGGTATTTATCGCGGTATGGCTGTTGCGGGTTGTGAGCCGGATGAAATGGGTATTGGCCCTATCTACGCGATCCCCAAACTGCTTCAGCGCACCGGTCTGAAAATGGATGACATTGGCCTGTGGGAGCTGAACGAAGCTTTTGCGGTGCAGGTTATCTACTGTCGCGATAAGCTGGGCATTCCCAACGAGAACCTGAACGTTAACGGTGGCGCTATTTCCATTGGTCACCCTTACGGCATGAGCGGTGCACGGATGGTCATGCACGCGCTGATTGAAGGCAAGCGTCGCGGTGTGAAGTATGTTGTTGTCACCATGTGTGTCGGCGGCGGCATGGGTGCTGCTGGCTTGTTTGAGGTGGTATAAGCATCGAGGCGGCGCCAGCATTGGCTGGCGCCCATTCGCTGAAGGATCGCAATAAATGAGTAAAGTGTCGGAAGAGCGTCTTGTTGATGTCGGCGGCCTTACCCTGAATGTTCAGGAGTTTGGTGACGCTGAACAGCCCGCCCTGGTTTTGATTATGGGGCTTGGCATGCAGATGATCAGTTGGCCGGACCCGCTGTGTGCGGGCTTGGCTGAACGAGGTTATCGAGTGATTCGATTTGATAACCGGGATTCCGGCCTTTCACAAAAATTTGAGCACCAGCGCGCGCCCGGTCCGCTGAAGTTGTTGATCAGCCGCAAACTCGGGTTGTCAGTCAAAGTGCCTTACCAGTTGCGGGATATGGCAAGTGATGTGGTCAATTTACTTGACGTTTTGCAGATTGGTGCAGCTCATGTAGTGGGTGCGTCGATGGGCGGAATGATCGGGCAATTGGTTGCAGCGCTGTATCCGGAGCGGGTAACCAGTCTTACCTCGATCATGTCCACCAGTGGTGCGCGCCAATTACCTCAGCCCAGAGCTGAGGTGCTAAAAGTGTTGATGACGCCCGCTGCACGCAGCGAGGAAGACTACCTGCGCAACGCGATGCGAACCTGGAGCCTGATAGGCAGCCCCGCATACCCTCCCAATGATGAGGCCCTGCGTGCTCGATTATTGGCCGGCTATCGCCGCAGTTACTGCCCCGGAGGCACGGCCCGTCAGTTGGCGGCCATCGCAGCGTGCGGCAGTCGCGTGAATGAACTCAAGCGCATTATTGCACCGACATTGGTGATTCATGGCAGGGACGATGCGCTGGTGCCAGTCGAGGGTGGCGAAGATACCGCACGACATATTCCGGGTGCCCGTCTCGAGGTGATTGATGGCATGGGGCATGATCTGCCCGAGCCGTTGTTGTCGGATTTTGTCGAAATGATTGCGGGGCACGCTGGCGCTGCTGTCGCTAACTGATGCTGCATTTGGTGCTGCATGTGATGGTGCCATTGCTGGTTGCGGTGGTTTTCTATCGCAGCAATTGGCGCAGAGCCTTGCTGATTATGCTGGCAACCATGCTGGTGGATGTTGATCATCTACTGGCAGAGCCCGTGTACGACCCGCAGCGCTGCAGTATTGGTTTTCACCCCTTGCATCAGGCGGTGGTTTTTCCTCTGTATCTGGCCTTGTGTTTCCTGCCACGCACTCGTTTGGTGGGCTTGGGTTTGAGTATTCACATGATCCTTGACGGGGTCGATTGCCTGACCCAGTAATTCCGCCGGGGCTTTCTTTTTCGTTTGCTGGTTGCCGATTTGTGGTGATGCTAGGCCGCTCGCTGGTCGCGCTTTACCTTGTCGGATTGGTGGCGGTTGTCGGGCCGATGCCGTGTTGCAGCAAGTGGTCCAGAAAGCGCGCGCTAACGGGTGTTAGCTGGCGCCGCCGATGGTTGAGTGCGCACCAGGAGCGTCGCAAGGGAAAGCCTTCCACAGTCAACGCAACCAGCTCGCCGTGGGCGATTTCACGATGGCAAGCATCGCTGGGCAGAATGCTGACGCCAAGCTGCTGCATTACCCCGCTCTTGATAGCCTCCAGCGAGCCCAGCTGTAAAGTCCGGGACAGCTTCACAGCCCGTGTGGCAGCGTAGTCTTCTATGGCTAGCCGAGTGCCGGATCCGGGCTCGCGCAATAGCAGGGTCTGCTGCATCAGTTCCAGAAAGCTCAGCGGCTGTCGCCCGGTCAGTGGGTGGGCGGGTGCTGCAACGGCCAGCAAGGGATTGTCGCGCACCGGGGCAAATTGATAGGTGCGGTCGTTGGGCGGAGAGCCGGTAATCACCAGTTCGTTGCGGTTGTCCGCGAGGCGTTTCAGTACCTGCGCCCGGTTGCCGAAGGCGAGCTGCACATCGATGGCGGGGTTTTGTTGTAGAAACGGTGCTATCACGCTGGGCAGAAAATACTGGGCGCTGGTTTCGGCGGCGATGGACAGTGTGCCGCGCACTTCACCTTTCAATTCAGCCAGCTCCATCTCTAGGCTGACCAGGCGTTGTTGCAGATCGCGGGCGGCGCGTTCCAATAGTTTGCCTGCCGGTGTGATCAGTAGCTGTTTTCCAACGTAGTCAAACAGTGTGTCGTTGACCACCTGTTCTACCTGTCGTATCTGCGCGCTGACGGCAGGTTGTGTCAGGGCCAGATCCTCAGCGGCGCGCGAATAGCTTTGGAGACGGCAGACTGCTAGAAAGATTTCGATCTGGCGCAGAGTCAGGCGATGAAGAAATGAGGGCTGCACGGCAATGTCATTTGTCTATAAGTAATTGCTTATAGTAAATCACATTAATATCAATTTTTCCTTTCCGGTGGAATGTCTTAGGGTGGGTGCCTGATTCACTCGATTATCGAGAGCCGCATGATCAAAAAAATTCTGATCGCCAACCGGGGCGAGATAGCTGTCCGCATCGTCCGAGCCTGCGCCGAAATGAATATCCGCTCGGTGGCGGTATACACCGACCCGGATCGTTACGCCCTGCATGTGAAGCGGGCTGACGAGGCCCACAGTCTGGGCAGTGACCCGCTGGCGGGCTATCTCAATCCGCACCACATTGTGAACCTGGCGGTTGAAACAGGTTGCGATGCGGTGCATCCCGGTTATGGGTTCCTGTCGGAAAACGCCGAGCTGGCGCGTATCTGTGCGCAGCGAGGCATTCTGTTTATTGGACCGTCGGCGGACGTGATACATCGTATGGGCGATAAGACCCAGGCCCGTCAGGCCATGGTCAAGGCCGGTGTTCCGGTGACGCCCGGAAGTGAGGGTAACCTCGCAGACGTGGCCGAGGCCAAGCAGGAAGCCGAGCGTATTGGTTATCCGGTGATGCTCAAGGCAACGTCGGGCGGCGGTGGCCGGGGTATTCGCCGCTGCGACAACGAAGCCGAACTCGAGCGTAATTATGAGCGTGTGATATCCGAAGCTACCAAAGCGTTCGGGAATGCCGATGTATTTCTGGAAAAATGCATCGTTAACCCCAAGCACATTGAAGTGCAGGTGCTGGCAGACAGCCATGGCAACGTGGTTCATCTCTATGAGCGCGATTGTTCCATCCAGCGACGTAATCAAAAGTTGATTGAAATTGCACCGTCACCCCAGCTCACACCCGAGCAGAGGGCCTATGTGGGAGAGTTGGCAGTTACAGCCGCGGAGGCGGTGGGCTATGAAAATGCTGGCACGGTTGAGTTCCTGCTGTCAGACAATCAAGTCTACTTTATGGAAATGAATACCCGCGTGCAGGTGGAGCACACCATCACCGAGCAGATTACTGGGGTGGACATCGTGCGCGAACAGATTCGCATTGCCAGCGGTTTGCCACTTGGCTTTCGTCAGCAGGACATCAGTTACCGGGGCTATGCCTTGCAGTTGCGGATTAACGCGGAAGACCCAAAAAACAATTTTCTGCCGAGTTTTGGCAAGATCAGCCGCTACTATGCGCCCGGTGGCCCTGGAGTCAGGGTTGATACGGCCATCTATACCGGCTACGACATTCCTCCGTATTTCGACTCTATGTGCCTGAAGCTCATTGTCTGGAGTCTGCAGTGGGAAGATGCGCTGGATCGAGCTGTGCGCGCCCTGAATGACATGCGTCTGCAAGGTATCAAAACCACCGCGCCCTATTATCAGCAAATACTGCAGCACCCTGATTTTCGCTCAGGTCGTTTCGATACCAGTTTCGTCGATCAACACCCGGAGTTGATGCAGTACTCGGAAAAAAGCCGGCCAGAGGATATTGCCCTGGCTATCGCTACTGCTATTGCCGCCTATGCCGGCGTCTAATTGTTGGAGAATCTCATGAGTAAGCCTGTACACATTACCGACGTGGTCTTGCGCGATGGTCATCAGTCGCTGATTGCCACGCGTTTGCGTACCGAAGATATGTTGCCGGTATGCGACAAGCTCGACAGCGTGGGTTTCTGGTCGCTGGAAGTTTGGGGCGGGGCAACCTTTGATGCCTGTGTACGTTTTCTGAAAGAAGACCCCTGGGAACGCCTGCGGCAGTTGCGTGAGGCGCTACCCAATACGCGGTTGCAAATGCTACTGCGTGGTCAAAACCTGCTGGGCTATCGCCACTATGCCGATGACGTGGTTGAAGCCTTTGTCGCAAAATCTGCTGAAAACGGTATTGATGTATTTCGTGTGTTTGATGCGATGAACGATGTTCGTAACATCGAAACAGCCATCAGGGCGGTCAAGAAAAGCGGCAAACACGCACAGGGCACGCTGTGCTACACCACCAGTCCGGTGCATACGGTTCAGGCATTCGTCGAACAGGCAAAAACGATGGCGGGGATGGGCTGCGACTCCATCGCCATCAAGGATATGGCGGGGCTGCTGACCCCGTTTGCTACCGGTGAGCTGATCGGGGCGTTGAAGGCCGAGCTGGAATTGCCGATCTTTTTGCACAGCCACAATACCTCTGGCCTGGCGGCCTTGTGCCAGCTGAAAGCGATTGAAAACGGTGTCGACCATATCGACACGGCGCTGTCAGCCTTTGCTAACGGCACCAGTCATCCAGCCACAGAATCGATGGTCGCGGCCCTCAAGGGTACCGAGTACGACACCGGTCTCGATCTGACGCTGCTCAATGAAATTGCGCGCCACTTTTGGCAGGTTAGAAAGAAGTATCATCAGTTTGAAAGTGAATTTACCCGCGAAGATGTATCGGTGCAGATCAATCAGGTGCCGGGCGGAATGATGTCCAATCTCGCCAACCAACTGAAAGAGCAGGGTGCGCTCAACCGAATCGACGAGGTTTTTGCGGAAATTCCGCGGGTGCGGGAAGACCTTGGTTTCCCTCCTCTGGTGACGCCCACTTCACAAATTGTCGGCACCCAGGCCGTGATGAATGTACTGGCCGGTGCGCGCTACAAAACCATCACCAATGAAGTGAAACGATATCTCATGGGGCACTACGGCAAGGCGCCGGGGGTGGTCAATGAAGAATTGCGGCGCAAGGCCGTTGGCAGTGAAGAAGTGATTGAGGTTCGGCCGGCCGACCTGTTGCCGGCGGAGTTGGACAAACTGCGCGCCGACATAGGCGAGTTGGCCCGCTCCGAAGAAGACGTTTTGACTTATGCCATGTTTCCGGATCTGGGCAAGACCTTTCTGGAGCAACGCGCTGCTGGAACTCTGGAACCCGAAGTCCTGCTGCCCGTGGAGCAGGCGGGGCAGCAGGCAGCCGTTGGCGGTACGCCCACTGAGTTTGTCATTGATGTGCACGGCGAAAGCTATCAGGTGGAAATTACCGGTGTAGGTGTGAAAGGGACCGGTAAGCGCCATTTTTACCTGACACTCGACGGTGTGCCCCAAGAAGTGGTGTTCGAAGCCATGAATGAATATCAGGCTGAAGGCGGCAGTGGGCGTAAGCAGGCCTCTAAACCTGGCCATGTGACCACCGGAATGCCTGGCAACATTGTTGAGGTGCTGGTGTCTGTTGGCGATGAAATTAAAGCCGGCCAGCCGGTGCTGGTGACCGAAGCCATGAAGATGGAGGCCGAAGTACAAGCCACCATAGACGGCACTGTAACAGCGATTCATGTAGCCAAAGGTGATCGCGTAACACCGGGCGAAATTCTGGTGGAAATTGAAGCTTGAGGTATGCCCAGCATATCGTAGTTGTTCAACACCACTGTTCAGCAGCGAGTGATCTCACTATAGTAGTCGCACTGGATGAAGAACGCGGATTGAGCTCTTATGGCTAACACAAACACCCCCAACGCAGAGCGCACAGCAGCGAAAGCCGGCGCGGGGGTGTTTTCGCCACTGAATCACACGACGTTTCGCGGCATGTGGTTCAGCAACACCATTACCAATGCTGGCGGCCTGATTCAAAGTGTTGCGGCTGCCTGGGTTATGGCAAGTATCTCGACTGCAGATCACGTAGCGCTGGTGCAGACAGCGACCTTTCTGCCGATGGCGCTGTTTGCCCTGCCCGCCGGTGCCATTGCCGATATCTACGATCGGCGCAAGGTTCAAATCGTTTTCTTTACGCTGTCGCTGGTAGCTGCGGCGATCATGACGGCGGCCTCTTGGTTCAATCTGCTGACACCCTGGGTCTTGCTGGGGTTATGTTTTCTGGTCGGTACTGGCGGTGCGCTGGCCGCGCCGGCGCGTGGTGCCTCGGTCGCCGAGCAGGTGCCCAGTGCGCTGATTCCCCAAGCTGTGGCACTCAACAATATCAGTTATAACCTAGCGCGCAGTGTTGGTCCGGCAGTGGGGGGTATGCTGGTGGCTGCCTTTGGTGCCACGATCGCATTTGCCGTAAACACGCTGTCGTTTCTACCGATGCTGGAATCCCTGCGGCGTTGGGAGCGGGAGAAGGAAATTTCCCGTTTGCCACCGGAGGGGTTGTTGCGCTCGGTGAACTCCGGTGTGCGCTATGTGATTAACATGCAGCCGGTGCGACTTGCAGTCTCTCGCGCGTTTGTTCTTTGCCTGTTGGGAGCGGCGCTGCCGTCCCTGATGCCGTTGATTGCAAAAGATCTGCTCAATGGCACCGCCAGCACGTTTGGTCTTTTGCTGGGTTTTTTCGGAGTGGGCGCGGTGGCGGGCATCTTCGTGTTGCAGCCCATGCGCGATCGCTTTGGCAATGAAAAGACGCTGCAGATATGCACCCTTGCGGTGGCCGGCTGTCTGGTTGTACTTGGCTACAGTCGCACCCAGTGGATTGATTTTGCCGCTTTGCTGGTTGCTGGTCTGGCGTGGATGATGATCACCACCACCATTAGTGTCATGGTGCAGCTGTTTGTGCCGCGCTGGGTGATGGGACGGGCGATTGCCACGTCTACCGCTGCGATTACGCTGGGGGTTGCAATCGGCTCCTGGGTCTGGGGGTTGGTAGCGCGCGACTATGGCGTGGTAGTGGCCTTCCAAATTGCGGCGACGACCTTGATCTTTTCCATGGCATTGGGGCGTTTTCTACCTGTCGCAGATCGGGATAACTCCACCGAGCTGGATGAAGAATCTTTGGATGATCCCGAAGTGAAGCTTGGTATCAGTGGACGCAGCGGCCCGATCACAATTGAATTGCAGTACCGCATTCCGGCTGATAAGGCGCGTGATTTTTATTACATCATGCGTGAGCAACAGAAAGCGCGGTCACGCAACGGCGCGTATGAATGGTCGTTGTCACGTAATATTGCTGACCCGGAACAATGGATCGAGCGTTTCACATGTCCTACCTGGCATGATTATTTGCGCCTGCGTAATCGTCGGACGCTGGAAGACAGTGATCTGCATCGTCGCGCGGCCCAGCTGCAGATCGGTATGGAGCCGATTAAAGTATTGCGCTGGCTGGATCGTCCGGCTGGATCGGTGCGGCAGAGCGATGACGTCCCGGACCGCGGAGACGAAACATTGCAGATTCAGAACTGATCGGCCCTGTTTGCAGGGCGGGTTCCAAACTTGGCGAGCTGCGCCCCTTGCTACCCGATTCAGTAATGGGCGGTGTCGGGCACGGTTATGTCTTTACGATTTCAAACCGTACTTTCTCCGTCGCGCACGCCCGGAACTCGAGCGTATGCTGGATGCACGTGAGAATTTCATCGCCCCGGTGTGATACCAGAAGCAAAGTGCTATCGCCCGCGGCGATCAGTTTCTCGACCAGTTTTAATACGTAGAAACGGTTGAAGTCGTCCAGGCCTTCGGTCGGTTCGTCGAGAATAATCAGCGGCGGTTGTTTTATCAGTGCGCGGGCAATCAGCAACAGTTGTTGCTGTCCCATCGACAAACTGCGAAATGGTGTATGCGCGCGATCGGTAAGATCCAGTATGTCCAGCCAGGCCATGGCAAGTGCCTTTTCCTTTTCGCCAACGGCGGTATACACCCCAATGGAATCCGTAAGCCCGGAAATGACCACCGTTAGGGCACTGGCTGAGGCGCGATAGTCCCGGTGCAGACTCCCGGATACATAGCCGATATGCTTTTTGATCTCCCAGATGCTTTCACCGCTGCCGCGTTGGAAACCTAGCACATGCATAGTGTTGCGATAACACTGTGGGTGATCTCCGGTGATCAATCCGAGCAGAGTGGATTTTCCACAGCCATTGGGGCCGTGAATTCGGCTGTGTTCTCCCGGTAGCAGCTGCCAGCTGAAATCGCGGAACTGATAATCGTCGCCGTATTGAACAAACCCATTCTCAATGCGGATCAAAGCCCTGTCGTCGGGCCAGGCGGGTAACTGGAACTCGGCGGAGCGCGGTGGCAGTTCTGGCAGGCTTTCGCGGTGATTATCCAGATGGCGCCAGACTGCTTCGAGGTCTGCTGGCCGTTCGCCCTGATAGACCAGTTTGCCTTCATCCAACAGAGCGATGTGTTGGCATTTTTCAATGATATGTGCGGTCTGATTCACCACCAGAACAAGCCATTGACCGGCATCTACCAATGCATTGAGTGCCTCGTGCAGGTGCGCGTAGTTAGTCTGGTCCAATCCCTCGAAGGGTTCATCCAGTATCAATAAATCGGGCTTTTCGAGCAGGGCGCGTGCCAGCAACGTGCGGCGCCCCTCGCCGCTGCTAAGACGGCGATAACCGCGGTCGAGCAGATGGTCTAGATTAAGTGCCTTGCAAGCGTGCTCGTGATCGCTATCCCAGGGCGAAATTTCTTCCAGCAATTGCCGCACCGTGCGGCCTTCGTCCACTTCGTTAATCAGGTCGCTTTCGTCGCGGTAGAGTTCGTCTTCGTAGAGCGCTTGCTGGGATTCCAGAGAAACCCACAGTACCTTTTCCGGCGACTGTAATATTTGGCCGCTGACGGGTTTGAGTGCGCCGCTGAGAACTTGCGCAAGCGCACTTTTGCCGGAGGCGTTGGCGCCGAGAATAGTCCAGCAGGTGCCCGGGTCAAGTGTCCAGTTGATATCCCTGACGACTGTCTGTCGGCCGTAGGCTATATTGATGTTTTCCAGTTTCATAATGCTGCTGATGCCGATAAAGGCGATGGAGTTTACGTTGCTGAACTGCGGGCAACAAGTCGAGCCAGATCAACACACGGCCTATCACTGCGTTACACTGGGTGTCCAAATTCAGCGAAGGTGATTGACCTGACCATGTCGTTTTATGTGGTAGCGCGTGAACCCGGTGCCGAAAACCCCGCTATTCCCACCTGGGCCAATGACTGCGCCAATCCGGCCGGGTTGGCGAGGGCGCCCGCCACAGCCGTGGAGCGAGTCCCGGTGGCCGGTGTGCCGGCAGCCTATCAATTGTTGAATGTGTTGAGTCCGGAAGAGTGCCTGCAACTTATTCAATTGAGTGAATCGCTGGGCTATCTGGAGGACGCCGCTGTGTCGCTGCCGCGCGAGGTGCGTCACAACGACAATGTGGTTTGGGTGGTCGATGATACAACTCACGATGTGTTGTGGCAGCGTGTCGTGGACCTGGTAAGTCGGGATGTGGCGGTCTATCAGAGCCGGAAACCGATGGGGCTTAACGCCCGCTTTCGCTTTTATCGCTACAATGAACAGGACTACTTTCGATTTCACAGCGACGGTGCCTGGCCGGGCAGCCGGGTGGTCAATGGCGAGTTGATTGCTAATGCCTATGACGATCGCTACAGTCAGGCAAGTTTTTTGCTTTTTCTCAATGGTGATTATGAGGGCGGTGCTACGCGTTTTCTGGTGAACGCGACTGACAGCCGCCGGCCTGCGCAGCGCGCTGCGGAGTTGGCAGAAGTGGACGTGCGCACGCCGGCCGGTGGCGTGCTGTGCTTTCCGCACGGTGCGCACCCGCTGCACTGTGTTCACAGCTCCGAGCCGATTGTTTCCGGCACCAAATACATTATTCGTACCGACCTGTTAATGGAATGGTGATTGTTGGCCAGTCCGCACAACTGCGGCGTTTTGACGTTAAACGCGAATGTACCTGCACCTAAGGTAGAGATCTCCAGATCTTAGTGCTTTATAAGGGTATTAAACTGCAGAACGATCTTATAAAAACAAGACCTCTTGAGGAGGATGTATGCAAGCGATGCAGTATCTGGCGCCGGCTTCGGTTGATGAGGCGATTAAAGCCTTGGGTGATGGCGAGGGCGCGAACGTATTGGCTGGCGGAACTGACCTTCTCGTTCAGATGAAGCTCGGGTTACGCCAGCCAACCCGAATCATCGATATCAAGAATATTCCAGAAATGATGTCGATTGAACTGTCTGCCCAGGGCTTGCGTTTGGGGGCGGCTGTTCCTGGTGCGGTGGTAAGCGCCAATACTGCACTGAATGCCATTTATCCCGGTTTTGTCGAATCGCTGGACATGATCGGTTCGAGCCAGGTGCAGGGTCGCTGCTCCGCCGGCGGCAATCTTTGCAATGCCTCGCCGGCGGCGGATTCTGTACCGGCAATGATCGTCAATCGCGCTGTTTGCACCATTGTCGGATCGGGCGGTAGCCGGCAGGTGCCTGTCGAGCAGTTCAATACCGGACCCGGCAAAAACTGTCTGGCGCGCGGCGAGTTTCTCCTGACGATTGATTTTCCGCGACCGGCCGCGCGTACGAGTGATGCCTACCTGCGGATGATTCCGCGCACGGAAATGGATATTGCGATTGCGGGAGCTGGTGTATCCCTCACGCTCGACGCCAGTGGAAAATGCACCGCTGCGCGTGTTGCCATCGGCGCCGTGGCGCCGACGGCATTGCTGGTGCCTGAGGCCGCAAATGCCCTGCTAGGCAGTAAGCTCGATGATACGGCTCTCACCCGGGCGGCGGCAGCCGCCAGCGCAGCGGCCAACCCGATCAGCGACAAACGCGGAACCGCTGAGTATCGCAAACAGGTGGTAGGGGTGTTGGTTAAGCGCGCTGCACTTCAAGCCAAAGCCCGTATTGAAGCCCAAGTATAAGAGGCAGGATCTTATGTCACCACTGAAGAAAATTCATGTTTCGACCACGATCAATGGCCAAGCTGAGCAGTTCTTATGTGAGCCGCAGCAGGTTCTGTCAGATGTATTGCGCACAAACCTTAACCTGACAGGTACCAAAGAGGGTTGCACAACTGGCGATTGCGGAGCCTGTTCCGTAATGCTTGATGGAACGCTCGTCTGCGCCTGTCTGGTGCTGGCCGCTGAGGTTGAGGGCAAAACGGTGCTTACCGTCGAAGGTGTTGCCGAGGGCAATGCGTTGCATCCGGTGCAGCAGAAACTGCTGGAACACGCGGCTTTGCAATGTGGCATTTGTACGCCGGGGATTGTGGTGGCTGCCAAAGCGCTGTTGGAAAAAAACCCTGACCCCAGTGAGGAAGAAGCCCGTTACTGGCTCGCGGGAAATCTGTGTCGCTGCACAGGCTATGACAAGATCATTCGCGCGGTGCTCGACGCGGGCGCACAGATGCGGGGGGCTAAAGTATGAACGCAAAAACCGATTTCAAATATGTGGGCTCACGCCCGATCCGGCCCGACGGTGCCGACAAGGTGACTGGCCGTGCTCGCTACGGCGCTGACCTTAATGTGCAGGGCATGATTTTTGGTGCCATGGTGCGCAGTCCGCATGCCCACGCGCGGATTAAATCCATTGATTTTTCTGCCGCCGAAAAGCTGCCGGGTGTGCTTGCCGTGATGGGGGGTGACGATCTGCCCGATCCTGGTGACAAGATCATCCCTGGCGGCGAAATAGAAACTAAAGTTAAAGACATCGTCCCGTTGGTGATGGCGCGGGACAAGGTACATTTTCACGCCCAGCCAGTGGCAGCGGTGGCGGCTACCTCTCAACGCGTAGCTGACGAGGCGGCGAAATTGGTGAAGGTTGAGTACGAGGTGTTGCCGCATGTTCTGGATATGCATGAGGCGTTGCAGCCAAATGCGCCCTTGCTACACGAAGATTTGATTACGCACGGTGTCGAGCCTCCGCCGGAACAGCCCTCCAACGTCTGGACCCAGCTTGAGTTTGCCAGTGGCGACCTGGACAAAGGCTTTGCCGAGGCCGATATCATCGTTGAGCGTACCTATTCCGTACCCATGTGCCATCAGGGCTATATTGAGCCTCACGCCTGTGTGGTGAAGGTTGATGAGAACGATCGGGTCGATATTTGGTGTAGTACGCAGGGGGCATTCATTGTTCGCGCCCAGACAGCTGCCATCACCGGAATGGACGTCGGAAAAATCAAAGTGACACCCTCTGAAATTGGTGGTGGTTTTGGTGGCAAGACCACCGTTTATCTGGAGCCGGTTGCCACCGTGCTTGCGAAGAAATCCGGTCGCCCGGTAAAAATGGTGATGAGCCGGGAGGAGGTGTTTCGCGCGACTGGCCCGGCGGCGGCGGCCGAAACCCGGGTTAAAATCGGCGTTACTAACGATGGCAGACTTACGGCATTTGAAACCGATATCCTGATGGACACGGGGGCTTACAGTGGCCACCCGCTGATGGCGGCGGTATTGTTTTCAACGGCCTGTTACAAGTGCGACAACATCCGCAGTTTCGGTCGCGAAGTTGTCACCAACAAACCGCGCGTCTACGCCTATCGCGCTCCGGGGCTGCCGCAGCCCACGGTGGGTGTTGAATGTGTAATGAATGAACTGGCGGAAAAATTGGGTATCGACCCGATCGAGTTTCGCTTGCGCAATGCCATGGATGAAGGCGATGTCACCGTTATCGGCATGCCGTTTATGAAAATTGGTCTTAAAGCCTGTCTGGAAGCGGCGCAGGCCCATCCACACTATCGTTCTCAATTGCGCGATGGTCAGGGAAGGGGGGTGGCTGCCGCCTTTTGGATCAATGCCGGTATGCAGTCCAGTGCCACCATCAACGTGGCCGACGACGGCCGTGTGGCAGTGCTAACCGGCAGTCCTGATATTGGTGGCTCACGGGCGTCGATGGCGCTGATGGCTGCCGAAGTGTTGGATATTCCCGTTGATCGCATACAGCCGGCTGTAATGGATACCGATTCTATCGGCTTTTGCGATGTAACAGGTGGTAGCCGCACAACGCTCGCCACCGGTGGCGCGGTCATTCAGGCCGCTGAGCAGCTGGTAGATGATATGAAGGCGCGCGCAGCCCAGCTCTGGCAGATCGAACCGGAGCAGGTGACTTGGCGTGATGGGAAAGCGGTAGCCGCTGACGGAGAAAAACAACTGACGTTGCAGGAATTGGCCATGCAGGCGGGCGCCACTGGCGGGCCGCTAACGGTAACTGCCCGCCTCAATGCCCATACAGCGCAACCGGCGTTTGCAGTAAACCTGTGTGACGCTGCGGTTGATTCCGAAACCGGAAAGGTTACGGTTACTCGATTTACCTGCATTCAGGATGCGGGCAAGGCGGTGCATCCGGCCTACGTCGAGGGGCAGATGCAGGGTGGTGCAGTGCAGGGAATTGGCTGGGCGTTAAATGAAGAGTATATGTTTAACCCGGACGGCTCGATGGAAAACGCGGGCTTTCTCGATTACCGGGTGCCCGTTGCGTCAGATCTGCCCATGATCGACACCCAGATTGTGGAGGTGCCCAACCCGCTGCATCCCTACGGCGTGCGCGGAGTGGGCGAAGTGCCTATTGTGCCACCAATGCCCGCTGTGGTGACCGCCGTAAACAGGGCGGCCGGTACGTCGGTGTGCGATTTGCCGCTCACGCCCGCCAAACTGTTGGCGGCCATGAGCTAGGGTAAATCTCTTATGGCGCGGGTTATCTTTCCAAGCGATCTGCAACAGCTTACCGGCGAGCGAGAAACGCAGGTTGTGGCGTCGGATTTTCGTGGATTGGTCGTGGAGCTGTGCGCGCGCTATTCGGCGTTGTCTCCTGAAAGACTGCACAAATATGCCGTCGCCATCGACGGCATGATCATTCAGAGACCGCTTTTGGAGCGCTTTGCGGCAGACAGCGAGTTGGTATTTATGGGACGGATTGCCGGAGGCTAATGTTGACCGCAAAACCCACACTCACCAGAGGCCGCGCTGATTTTGTCGGTTGATCAATAGCTCAGCTTACTTTGAATTAACGCCAGCCCTTCCCGGTACACCTCTTCTTCGCAACTGAAATTATTGCGCCAGATATTAACGGCGGACACGATGTCTGGCACGGTGTTGCCGAAGGCTTCAATGACGATGCGTCCATTATAGTGGTGTTGATTTAACGCACTGAATACCCCTGACCAATCCACGGTGCCTGTACCTGGCGTTCCACGGTGACTCTCACTCACATGAATCTGGTTTATGCAGCCGATGCTTTCGCTAAGGGCATCATATTGATTGCGTTCTTCAATCTGGGCGTGGTGTGTATCGTAAAGCACGCCAACATTATCCAGAGCCACAGCATTGACCAGCGATTGCGCCTGTTTACTGGTATTCAGGAAATAACATTCAAAGCGGTTAAGAAACTCGACGCTTAGCTCAATACCAGCAGATTGTGCGTATTCGCCAGCGGTTCGCAGGAACTCAACACAGTAGCCAATCTCGGTGTCACTCGGCCCTTGCCCGCTAAACACCTTGTGCGCCGAATGAATGGGGCCAATAAGGGCCTCGCCACCCAGTTGTGCGGTGAGATCAATCTCACGCTGGAGTTGCTCTAGTGCGCGCTGCCGTACCTGTGGGTTGTTCGCGATAGGGTTCGTCTCTTCCTGACACAGGGTGGCAACGGTTCTGGCCAAGCCCAGTTGGTCCAGATGGCCGCGAAGCGCATTGATCTCATGCCGGGAATACTCTGCGTTGGGCAGCTCAATCAGATCGAAGCCGCTGTTGGCGAGATGCTCTATCAGCGGGAAATGCTGCTCAGTAACTCGGGTGGTCCAGAGAAACAGGTTCATACCAATTTTCATGTCATGCTCTGTGCTGCATTGATGGAGGCTGAAATGGCCGGTTATCGAAACAACTATCCGGAATAAGGTGTACTGATTAGTTGACCGGATGTAAAAACGCGACCTATAAGTATAAGTGCATATAGGACGGTGTTACGAATTTAAGGTTCGATTCAGGTTTCTGAATTTAACTCAGGCAGATAGAGCCTAGCTTTAGAAACATTTTACCAAAGTGCCCCTTGCAGTCAGTCAGCTATTCCATGTGCTGATTTGTACGGACAAAGAGATCATCAAAGAAGCGAGTATTTTTATGGCAACACAAGATTCAGTACAAAACAGCCAGCGGGATTCCAATCGCAGTGGTGCCAGCCTGCTAGGAGTGATGCTGGCGCCGATGCTGGCCGGTTTTCCGATGACCCTGCTGGCCCAATCAACCAGCGAGTCTGCAAACGAACAGATTATTGAAGAGGTTATTGTTACTGCTCGCCGCAAAGACGAAACACTGCAAGAGGTGCCGCTTTCTGTGAACGCGGTATCCTCTGAAAAAATTGCTGACTTGAATATTCGCAAGTTGGAGGATATTTCCAGCGTGGTCGCCGGCCTGAGCATGCAGGAAGACACCATTGCGCCCAATGCGAGTGTGCGGGGTGTGCGCTTCGACACCTTCGCCAGTGGCAATAACCCTACGGTCGAGTTTTATATGAATGACTCGCCCATCGTGTCACTGTCGGCGATGCAGGCCATGTTCGATATCGGCCAGATTGAAGTGTTGCGTGGGCCGCAGGGTACACTGCGCGGTCGCGCCTCTCCCTCTGGCGCCATTACCCTGACCACTAAGCGTCCTGACCTGCAGAAAATGGAGGGCTATATTGATCTGACGGCAACGGATATCGGTGGTCAGAACGCCCGATTTGCCGTCGGAAGCCCCTTGATCGACGACGTACTTGCGGTTCGGCTGGCGGGTTTTTATGAACAGAATGAAGGCAACCGGGTTGAAAGTATCAACAGCGATGAAGACCCTTTGTACGAGGGGGGAGGAGCACGTATTTCGCTGCGCTATGCGCCGAACGAAAAGCTGGAAGCGAACCTGATGTATCAGCGCATCAAGCCGCGACGCAGGCTGTTTACGCAGGTTGAATCGGCAAATCGCGCCGACCCGAGCCAGCCAGCACCTGCCCAGGGGGATTTTGACGCTGGTGACCGCAAAGCGGTCAGCGATATCGCCACTGAATCTCGCCACGACCTGCGCCGGCTCGGATTTGAACTGGGCTGGGAAGTGGGCGGCCTGATGCTGAACTACGCCGGCTCGTCAACCGATATGATGGTCAACTGGAAAGATGCGGACGATTCCGGTGATGTGTTTGGTCCGGGCTCTGATCCGCGTCTGCAGGACTACGGACAGGTGACAGATACCGAAACCAATGGACATAGTCATGAGTTCAGACTCTCGCCGTCGGAATTGATCAATGACAAATTCAGCTATGTGGTGGGTGTGCTGTATCAGGAAAATGAATCCGATACCGAACTGATGCGGCCTACCCCAGTGTTCCTGCCGTCCTTTGCTGGCGGCGGTCTGGCTACTGTGGTTCAGACGCCGGTCACCTCCCAGGGCGAATCCACTGAGCAATCGGTCTTCGCTAATGTGACCTGGATGCTGAACGAGAAATCGGAACTGTCAGGCGGATTGCGATATATCGATTACCAGACCGAAAACCAGGTCAGGGTCTCTGGTGCTACCATTTCCGATACCGATGAAGACTGGACAGAGACCATTTACTCCCTGTCTTACAAGCATCACTACAGCGATGACCTGATGGCATACGCCACAGCGGGTTCCTCCTGGCGGCCGGGTATTAACGTGGTGGGCAACTTCAGTCGCAATAAAAGTGCGCGCGAGCGACAGTTTGAGAGCCTCGATCCGGAAACCTCGGATTCCATTGAGTTTGGTGCCAAATCCACATTGCTGGACGGGCGCATGCAACTGAACGGAGCGCTGTACTATCAGACGTTTGATAACTACCCCTATCGCGCGGGTGGCGAAGGTGTGTACTACGTAGAAACCGATTCCTCTGGAACCCGTTCTGTCAAACAGCACAGCTTTGTGGCTGCGGTGCCGGTAGACGTATACGGGCTGGAAGTGGAAACCCGTTATCAGGTCAGCTCTGTTTGGTCGGTGGGCGCCCTGTTCAGCTATGCCAAGGGTGAAATCGACGGCGGCACTGTGCCCTGCAACGATTACGCGCCGGCAGATGGCCAGCCTGATTCCAGTGGTTCTGCACCCACAGTCGCCCAGATTGATGCCGCTACGGGTGGCCAGAATGTCGGTGCCTGTGATGTGGATTACCGCTCCAATTACGCACCGCTGTGGACCACCACCCTGTCCTCCGAGTATGGCTTTGAAGTCGCCGGTCTCAATGCGTACGTGCGCGGCTTGTGGACTGTCTATGGTTCGTCAAAGAACGACCCGACGAATGCATTCGACAATGTGGACTCCTACAATATCCTGAATCTTTACACTGGTGTCCGCGGCAGTGAGGGCAAATGGGAGGCGATGTTGTATGCCAAAAACATTGCCGACGAAGAAGAAGTGCTGAGCCGTGGTGCTACCCCGGCGGGTGTCGGCGTACAGGTATTACAACCGCCTTCGTTCACATCAGCATCCGGTGAAACACGTTCATCAACCTACCGTGAAATCAGCGTCACACCCGAGCGCGAAATCGGGTTGAATTTCCGCTACAACTTTTAAAGTCAACAGTCTTGATTCACTGCCGGGCATTAGCCCGGCTTTATTTTTGAAATGCTATCTGGATCAGGTTTCGTGAGTGAACAGCACAACGAAATAATTAACGTTATTGACCGGGAAAAAATTCGTGACTGCATAGCACGACTGGCACGCGGTGAGGACCGGCGCTGTGAAGCGGAGCTTGTTGCATGCTTCTGGCCGGATGCGCAGCTGGATTTCGGTATCTTTGCGGGAACATTGAAAGAGTATCTGCATTGGGTGCTTCCTGGTTCTCCGGCAGTTGTGCTGACACAACATATACTCGGGCAGTCACTTGTCGAGCTGAGTTCGGACAACCCGACAAATGCATCGTCAGATAACAGCAGGGTGGAAACACATGTCATGTCTTACCACCGTATTGATAGTGGTCAGGATGGAGCTGACCGCTTTCGGGATATTGTCATCGGTGGGCGCTATCTGGATGCATTGGAAAAACGGGGCAATGAGTGGCGTATTTACCAGCGCACCATGCTTTATGACTGGCATCAGGACTGGGGTGCTGCGGCAGACTGGTCGCAGGGATTAATGGGACAGTCATTCAGTGGTAGTCATTTTATTGGGAAAACCACAGATGATTACAGTAAGACGTTTTTTGGTAGGGCATAGCGCGATCACAGATACGCGCAGAAGTGAGAAGGGAGCAGCGAATGGCGAGTCTTGAGGGAAAGGTTGCCGTTGTAACTGGCGCGAGCCGCGGTATAGGGAAGGGCATTGCGCTGGCTTTGGCGAGTGAGGGAGCCACGGTTTATGTGACAGGCCGAACCGTTGCACACGGTGAGCACGCACTGCCCGGTACTGTGGGAGAGACTGCACAAGCCTGCTCGAAACGTGGCGGAAAAGGCATTGCTGTCAGGGTGGATCACAGCAGCGACAGTGATGTGGCCGCATTATTCGATCGCGTGCGCGAGGAACAAGGCCGTTTGGATGTTCTTGTGAACAACGCCTTCTCGCTCCCAGATGATCTCACAGAACAGAAACCTTTCTGGGAAAAGCCCCTGTCCAATTGGGAAATGATCGACGTTGGCGTGCGCTCCAACTTTGTTGCAGCCTGGCACGCTGCGCAAATCATGACGCCCCAGTCTTCGGGCTTGATCGTGGCCATTTCCGGATATACGGGTGTCGCATACACCTACGGTGTTGTATTTGGTACCAGCAAATCAGCGGTAGATCGCATGTCGCGTGATATGGCTATTGAACTGAAGCCTCATGGAATCACGTCGCTGTCACTTTGGCAGGGGCTTACCCTGACCGAGCGGGCAGAGCGCAATCTTGAAAATATTCCGGGTCTGAAAGGTGGTGCTGCCACTCGCCCCGATGATGCATGCTCGCCTGAGTTCCCGGGGCGTGTCATTGCGGCGCTGGCAAGTGATCCGCAGGTCTTGCGTTATTCGGGCGGCACGTTTATCACCGCAGAACTGGCCCAGGAATACGGGGTGAAAGACATTGACGGAAAAGTCGTACCCTCGTTGCGAGGATCGCGCGGGGCCCCACTGTGGGCGCCCATTGACGACTGAAAATGCACAGAGCTAACACGCGGGGTATTGCATGACGGACGCACAAGTATCAATGACGCCTGAGAAAATGGCGAAGCTGGAAGAACTACTGCATCGACAGGAAATTTACGACTGTTTGGTGCGGTTCAGCCGCGGAATTGATCGGTTTGATCGCGAGGTTTTTTTGTCAGCCTTTCACGAAGATGCGCAAATATCAGCGGGCATATTCGTCGGCGATCCCGTTTCGCTGTATGAATGGGCGCAGTCGATGCACAGCGAGGGGCAGGCCGCGACCCAGCACAATCTGCTTAATCACAGTTGTGACATTGACGGGGATATTGCTCACTCGGAAACATACTATCTGTATGTCGGCCGCAATCGCGACGACACCAACTGGATGGCGGGAGGCCGCTATATTGATCGTCTGGAATATCGTGCTGGTCAGTGGAAAATTGCCTTCAGAAATAATGCGATTGAATGGTCGGGTACGGTGCCGACAATGGATATTCCATTTGCTGATGTTGCCGATCTGCCGTTGAACGGTGTGCCAAGCCGGGATGTAAATGATCCTAGCTACCAGCGTCCGTTGTTAAACCGGCGACAGCCTTTCATTCCCGGTAATTGATCCTTAACCATAAAGGGGGCGTATGTTGCGGGGATGGAGTGGGTTGCAGTATTTTCGTGAAATACCGGATTGATCTTATGGGTGGCTGGCAATGAATTCGCTTCAGGAAAAACAGGCAATATACGAAGTACTTTGTAACTACTGTCGGGGGCTTGATCGTATGGACAAAGCCCTAGCCTATTCGGTGTGGCATGACGCCGGTACGGCACTTTATCACGATATATTTGAGGGTAGTGGGCGCGAATTTGTAGATTGGGTGTGGGATGCTCATGCTTTGATGGAGCGCCATTCCCATCAGATTACCAATCATATTATCCAGGTGAACGGCGAGTTGGCATGTAGTGAGACCTACGTGACAGTTGTACTGTGGTCGCTGCCGGATGAGGATGGCGGGCAGCGTGAAATTATCGGTCGGGGGCGCTATCTCGACCAGTGGTCAAAACGTGACGGCAAGTGGGCCATAGATCATCGCGAACATGTGCTGGATATGCAGACCATTCACGACCTGCATCGTGGCTACGTTAATGCGGTGTCTGCGCGTGACACCACAGATCCTTCGTTTAGGCTGCTCTCGCTGTAGAGTACTGCTAGCCATCGCGACTCATCCAAATGACGTAGCCTCACCTTGTTGACACTTTGTCAATAAAGCGAGAAAGTGATCCTCCCGCCAACGGAGGACTCGCCGGTGACCGCCGCCGCCCAACATCGATTAAACGCTATTGCTGAGCTTGCTCAACGCGCATCACGCGAAGAGCGGCGTGAACAGCTGATCAAGGTGGCGGCCTATATTGTTGAGTTTGAAGGCATTGACGCACTCAAACACGCCCGCATTGCAGAGCTTGCCGGTTGCGGCCGGCCGCTGGTCTATTCCTACTTTCCCAAGAAATCGGATCTTTACTTCGCCATTTCCGAATCTTTTTATCAACGTCTCGAGCAGCAGTTCACCTGCGAAGAGCAGTATCAGGCAATAAAGGGCTTTCTGGCGGGCGACAGCAGTCGCAGTGCGAGCCTGGAAGCCCTGATCTGGGATGTGATAGATGAATACGGCTGTGCCGGTTTGATTCTTAGAGCGGTCCCGGAAATCAACGAAGACTTCAGCGACTACCACCGAGAACTGGTGGCGCGTTACGAGTTCCGCTGGCACCGCTATTTTCTGGAGCTGGGGGTAGACGCGCTGTCCGCGCGGTTGCTGCTCGATAACTGCACGGCCGTTACCAAGAATTTTGCGTTGGCTTACAGCCGTGGCGAACTTGATCGCGGTACGTCTCTGCGGCGTACCCTTGCCGCACTGGGGGCATTGATAACATTGGAAATAGAGCGAATTCAAAAAAGGAGCAAGCGATGAGTTTTAAATTGAGCGTTGGTATTTATGGGTTGGAAAACCTTTACGGTGGCAGTCCGCGTGGTTTGATCGAAGTCGCGCAAAAAGCCGAGGCGGCGGGCATTGATCAGCTTTCGATGACCGATCACGTGGTGATGGGTAGCCGAACTGACCGCTACCCCTACGGTGAATTTCCGTCGCCACCGGAAACACCCTGGCTGGAACCGATGACCATCGAGTCTGCCATTGCCGGCGCCACCGACCGAATTGAGTTGTCACAGGGCGTGCTGATTGCACCTTTGCGATCGGCGGCCCTGTTGGCTAAACAGGTTGGCACATTGGACGCGCTGGCGCCGGGTCGGGTAGTGATGGGGTTAGGTACCGGCTGGCAGCGTGAAGAGTATGAGGCGTCTGGCTTGCCGTTTAAGGGGCGAAAGCAATACCTGTTTGAACAGATCGCGGCCATGAAAGCCCTATGGGCTAATGCACCGGCGAGCTATCAGGGTGAGAAAATAGCCTTTAACGATATTTATTGTCGTCCTGCGCCGAGCACAGTGCCGTGCTGGGTGGGCGTAAAAGCTAATGAAGAAAACTGCAAGGCCATTGCGCAAGTGGCTGATGGCTGGATACCCATTGAGCAAGACCCCAAGGTATTTGGCGAAGGCGTTACCGCATTGAAACGTGCTTTTGAAGACGCTGGGCGCGATCCGGCCGAGCTTCAAGTTCGCGCTATGGTCGAGCACAAGTTTGGCGCCGACGGCAACCCGGATTATCAGGCCACGATTGATACCATTCCTGCAATGTTGGAAGCGGGAGCCACCTATATAGAAATCTTGCCACTGTATTTTGTTTACGACGCCGCCATGTTCGACGAATTCTTTGGACGTCTGGCAGAAGTGAAAAAACAGTATTCCTAAAGGGAGAAAAGCTATGGATAAGAATAATGAACCCTGGCGTCTGGCCAATGAATATGTGCGCATTGTGGATGATCGCAATTTTGAAGAAGCCGAAGATATCATGTGGCCGGATTTCACCCAGCACGGCCCTGGATTTGGCGCAGAATCGCGTCAGGTGTTTATTGATAACCTGGAATTTCTGCGGCAATACAGTCGCACCTTTCACCTGATTGGCTCGCAGTTTGGTGAGTGGGATGGCGACAGGTACAGCGGCGAGACTTACTGCATTGCCTCCCACTTTTACGTCAAGGACGATGTGGAACACAAGATGGATATGGGAATTCGCTATCAGGAAACCATTGAAGTTCGTGAGGGTGTGGCCAAATACTTGAAACGCGATCTGAACGTTGTGTGGACCGAAGATCGTCCGTTGGGAGGTGAGTCATGAGCCGAAAGGTTGCCTTTATTACTGGCGCCAGTCGCGGTATCGGCGCAGTTACGGCGATTGAGTTTGCCAAGCAGGGATATGATCTTGCGCTCACAGCGCGCACAGTAAAAGAAGGCGAAGAGAACGAGTACGGCAGCTGGCAGTCGACAACGACTGCGCTGCCCGGTTCACTCGAAGCGACCGCCGAACAGGCTCGCGCTTATGGCGCTGATGTTTTGCTGATTCGTTCGGATATTCTCGATACGGATTCTGTGCTCGCTGCTGCCGATCAGGCCCTGACCCATTTTGGTCGGGTGGATGTGTTATTCAATAACGCCTGTTACCAAGGGCCAGGCAATATGCAGCGAGTGCTGGATGTAGAGCTGGAACAAGCGGAAAAGGTCTATCGTGGTAATGTGTTAACGCCGCTCGCGCTCGTGAAGAAACTGTTGCCGGGTATGCTGGAGCGCAACAGCGGAGCGGTGATCAATATGGTGTCGGGCTCGGCGTTAAATGACCCGCCGGCACCTGCGGATGAAGGCGGCTGGGGTTTTGTTTATCCCTCGTCAAAAGCGGCCTTGATTCGCATGATGCCCTCGCTGCGGGTGGAGCATAAAGACAGCGCGCTGCGTTTCTTTTCGGTAGAGCCGGGCTTTGTGTTGACTGAAGTGATGAAGGCCAATGGCTTTGATGACAAGATTGCCGCGCGCTTTAATCCAACCCCGCCACAGGCGATCGCAGATATTGTCTTCTGGCTGGCCAGTAGCGAAGCCGCTCTGGAACATCATCATCGCGCGGTAATTTTTGCACCGCAATTGCACAAAAAACTGTTTGCCGAGGCGTCATAGATGTTGCTGTCAGGAAAAATTGGTCTGGTTACGGGCGGTGGTAGTGGGATTGGTCGCGCCACCGCGCTTACCTTTGCAAGAGACGGTGCTCGGGTGGCTGTGGTGGATTATCACTTGGAAACCGCCGAAGAAACCGTCGAGTTAGTGCGCCAAGCGGGCGGCGAAGCACTGGCGATTCGCGCCAATGTAGGGAATGAGGACGATGTGAAGGCCATGGTCGAACAGGCTGTTGACGTCTTTGGTCGCGTGGATTGTGTCAGCAATAATGCGGCTTTCGGTGGTGGCTTTGCGCTGTTGCCAGATGTGACGGCGAAAAACTGGCAACTGGCGCAAGATGTCACGCTGAAAGGTGTGTGGCTATGTATGAAGTATCAGATACCGCAGATGTTGAAACAGGGTGGTGGTGCAATTGTAAATATCGCATCGCTTTCTGGGGTTCGAGGGGAAGCGATGCAGGCGCCTTACAGTGCAGCTAAAGGCGGCGTGATTGCCCTGACCAAAACCGCTGCTGCCGAATACGCCCAAAAGGGTATTCGTGTTAACGCAATAAATCCCGGAGGGATTCGCACACCGGCCATTGTGGACTATTTTGCCAAAGTGCCTGGTGCGGAGGAACACACCGCGAAAGTGCATGCCATGCGCCGGCTAGGTGAGCCCGAGGAAGTGGCCGACGCGGTAGCCTACCTATGCTCCGATCGCGCGTCGTTTATAACCGGCACCACGCTGGATGTAGATGGCGGCATTATGGTGAACCCGCACACGCTGTAGCACTGTGCGGTGAAACCCCGTCAGGCGTTAAGCTCCATTGCTTTTTGTGGCGTTTCTGTTCGTATGGCTGTCATTCAACACCTAGGGCAGCCTCCCTTTTTTCTGGATTGTTGGCTTGGAGATGCAGTCAGCGCAGCGCTCGAAAGTGGGGTCTGTCCCCGATTTTATGGAGGGCTTGCGCTGGCTTACGCTGCTCGCTAGTGTGTAGCGCGTGCCAATAACGAATAAGGAAGAGGCTATGAAGCGCTTGGCGTTCGTCCTGATGACAGTGTGCCTGGCGGGCTGTAATGCCCAGCGGGATTTTGCATGCGAAAGCGTTGGGGACCGTGTACCGATCTGTGATCTGCAGGCACCGGAAGATATCGAACTGACGCCTGATGGAAAGCAATTGATACTTTCTCAATTTGGCGGAATCACGGGTGATAGCGCAGGCAGTCTGGTGCTGTTCGACCCCAAAACCGACACAACACTGCCATTGTATCCGCAGGCCGGTCAGCGTGTTGCTTCAGCGCAGTGGGGCAGCGCCGACTGTCCGGGTGCGCCGGGCGCGGCAATCTCCCCGCATGGTATTCACCTGTCGCAGCGTGCAGATGGCCGCTGGCAGTTGCTGGTGGTGAATCATGGTGGTCGTGAGTCGGTGGAGTTCTTCGAATGGCAAGCGGAGCCGGCGGCCCTGCACTGGCGCGGTTGTGTGGTGATGCCAGAGGGTGCCTTTATCAATGATACTGTGGCTCTCCCGGAGGGTGGTTTACTGGTAACGCAGATGTTTCCGAAAGATAACCTCTGGGCGCTGGTGCGAACGTTTTTTGGTGCAGAGAAAGGACATGTCTGGCGTTGGCGGCCTGATACTGGGATAGATATTCAGCCAGGCAGTATGGGATCTTTTCCCAACGGCATTCAGATTAGCGCTGATGGTAAAACGCTATTCCTGAATCTCTACACCAATAATGTGGTGCGCAAAATTGATCGCGCGAGCGGCGAGCATCTGGGTGAGGTCGCGATAGAGCATCCGGATAACAGTAGTTGGCTGCCCAATGGTCGTTTGCTCGTGGCCTCGCATCCTCGAGATAGTCTGCTGCCTGGTTTATGTGGCGATGTTCATAACGGTGCCTGTGAGTCGCGCTTTCAGCTGGTGGCCGTTGATCCCGAGACACTGACGTCGCAGGTGATGTTCGAACAAAAAGGTGCGCCGATGGGTGCGGGTACGGTTGCCGTAGAGTGGGGTAACTACTGGTATATCGGTTCTTACGCAGGTAATAGGCTGCTAAAAGTGCCTAAGCCTGACCAATAACAGGGTTTTCGACATGCCGTATTTGCGTTTGCTCTGGGGGCCGCTGCTGGCATTGGTTGCTGCGGTGCTTGGGCAGATTTCCGGGCTGGAGCGAGATGCACTGGTGACCTTGGTGGTCACTGCATTTTGTCTCGGGTGGTGGTTTGTCGAGGCGGTGCCCATTGCGGTAACGGCGCTGATACCGCTGGCGGTTTTTCCGCTGTTTGGCGTACTCAGCAGCACCGATGTTGCGCAGGCCTACGGCGCGTCCATCATTCTGCTGATGCTGGGCGGCTTTATTCTGTCGCGGGCCATGGCGGTACGGGGCACCCACTATCATCTGGCTCTCATGGCATTGCACTGGGTGGGCGCAGGCAGTGAGCGGCGCCTGGTGATTGGTTTTATGCTGGCCTCAGCGATGCTGAGCATGTGGATTTCTAACACAGCGACCACCTTGATGTTGTTGCCGGTGGCGTTGGCTATTCTTGATCGCCTCAAGCGTCCAGCACTGGCGATACCCCTGTTGCTCGGTATTGCATATGCCGCCAGCATCGGCGGTATTGGTACACCCATTGGTACGCCGCCAAACCTGGTATTCATGCAGGTCTACACTGAAATCAGCGGTGAAGAAATTAGCTTTCTGGGGTGGATGCGCTGGGGTATACCGGTAGTCCTGTTGCTGCTGCCAACAGCCATGTGGTGGCTGTCTCGGGGGCTTTCGGCGCCGATTACGGCAGATTTGCCAGAAAGGGAGCCATGGGATTCGGCGCAGCGTCGGGTAATGGCGGTTTTTGCGGCAACGGCGCTGCTATGGATTACACGCACTGAACCCTTTGGCGGTTGGTCACATTGGTTAAATTTGCCCGGCGCCAACGATGCGACGGTTGCCTTGTTGGCGGCAGCCAGCCTGTTTGCCATTGGTGACGGCAAGGGCGGGCGCCTGTTGGACTGGGAAGCAACCAAAGAATTGCCTTGGGGCATTCTGATCTTGTTCGGCGGCGGCATCTGTATAGCCAAGGCGTTTGCGGTTTCCGGGCTGTCTGAGCAGGTGGCCGGTTTGGTCTCTGCGCTTGACCACTGGCCGCTGTGGTTGCTACTGCTGGCGCTGTGTTTGTGCGTCACTTTTCTGACCGAGGCCACCAGCAATATGGCCACAGCGACCCTGTTGATGCCAATTCTCGGGGCCGCAGCGCTGGGTCTGGGTTTGCGGATTGAGCAGTTGATGGTACCGGCAGCAATCAGTGCCAGTTGTGCTTTTGCCCTGCCCATCGCTACGGCACCCAATGCCATTGTTTACGGCAGTGGCCTGCTGCGGGTGGCCGATATGGCCCGTCGGGGCGTGGTACTGAGTGTGTTGGGGGCGATCATTATTGCCATGGCAACCTATGTGTTGATCTAGTGTCGGTGCTTGTCTAAATCGGACAATAATTCCATCCTAGGCATTTTATGGCCATAGACGCCACGAAAATGACAGGATTTGTCATTGTTTGCACGGCCAATCAGCGTACAGTTACGGGCATTGAAAGCCATGCCGGATCGCCCGGCAGACGAGTGAGGTGAATACAATGTCTGAACGTTACCCTATGCCGATGCCTTTTGGTTGGTACGCCGTGTCCTACGCCGATGAGCTGGCCGTTGGCGAATCGCGTGCGGTTCGTTACTTCAATCAGGATCTGGTGTTGTTCCGCACAGAGAGCGGTACCCCTGTGTTACTTGAAGCCTACTGCCCACACCTGGGGGCCCACCTGGGCTACGGCATCCATGGCAATGAAGGCAAGGGCGGCCGTATTGAAGGCGAGTCGATCGTTTGCCCGTTTCATGCGTGGAAGTTTAACGAGAAAGGCGAGTGCACCGATGTGCCTTACGCCAAAAATATGCCGCCCAAGGTTGCCGGCAAGCAATGTCTCTATGCGTTCCCAACCCGTGAAACCAACCAGATCATCTGGGCCTGGTATCACCCGGAGCGTGTTGAGCCATTGTGGGAAGTGGAAACTCACGAAGAAATGAACAGCGACGATTGGTCACCTCTGGATCGCTATGAGTGGACACTGAAAACCCACCCGCAGGAAATGGCAGAGAATGCAGCCGACCCAGCGCACTTCCGCTATGTACACGGGACGGCTTCTTTTCCTGAGTGGGAAACCACCTACGACGGTCCGAAATCCCGCGGCTTGCAGAAAGCCAATATGCCTACCCCGCGTGGTGAAGTGAAAGGCGAAATCCACACGGCCAGTTTTGGTCCCGGCCAGGGCTATACCCGATTTAAGGGGATTGCTGAAACCTGCCTGATGGGTCTGACGACGCCTATAGACAACGAGACTGTGCAAATCCGCTTTGCTTTTACCCAGCCGAAAGTGAATGGCGAGGTGAAAAAAGGTGGTGTTAACGCCGCGATAGTCAAAGATATCGTGGGCCAGCTGGGAGAAGATGCGCCGATCTGGGAGCACAAAATTTATCGTCCGCTCCCGATCCTCTGTGATGGCGATGGTCCAATCGCAAAATTCCGCAAATGGTACAGCCAGTTTTATGTGGACTTTGATCCGCGCGCACTTTAAAAAAGCGCGCAAGCATAACGACAGCAAGTATCGGGAAAGGAGGCAAATGCCTCCTTTCTTTTTGCGCGCAACCTGTTAAGGTTGGGGCGCGAAAATTGCGGTAAAATTATAATTATGTCTGTGAGTTTGCGGCATCATCGCCGATTTCTACTCTTGCCTATGTTTAGCCTGGTGCTGTCTGCTCAGGCCGGTGCCCAGTGCACGGAACCCGCCTTGCCGACGGTTCCCGATGCCGCCTCTGCGACGAAAGAGGACATGCTAGCGGCCTATCGCGATATGCGAGCCTATCAGCAGAGCGCGCAGTCCTATCTCGATTGTCTCGATGCCCTGAAACTCTCTGAGCCCGATGTTGATGTAGAGGTCCTGTTGGAGCGTCTCAACGCTTACAATCGGACCGTTGATAACATGGACGCTATCTCAAGGCAGGTTCATCGGCAGTTGGATAGCGTCAACGCACGCTGATTCGCACAACATGCTCTATGCCAAGCGCCTGTAGCCGTTGCCGGAAGGTCTCACTGAAAGGGCGGTCACCGATAATCAGGGCGCGCTGCTCGGCGTGGCCACCTCCCGTCTGCGGTGCTAATAGTTGTTCGACCCGGCGTGCAATGGCCTCGCCGGAATCGATCAGGTGCACACCTGGAAAATGCTTCGATAGCTCGCCGGCTATCAGGGGGAAGTGGGTGCAGGCCAGTACTAGGGTGTCCATTTCGTTACAACGCGGGTGCTGAGCAAAGGTATCGGCAATGCGAGCGTATAGGCTTTCGGCCTGATCTCCGCTCCAGTACAACCGCTCTATTGCCGGTGCCAGTTCAGCGTTCCCCACAGAAATTACGGTGCAGTTCTGGGCAAAGTCTGTGATCAGTTGAGCGGTATACGGGCGGCGCACGGTGCCGGGGGTGGCCAGCAGGCCAATCACGCCGCTGCGGCTCAATTTGGCGGCGGGTTTGATTGCGGGAACAACACCCACCACAGGAATACTGAGCTTTTGACGCAGGGCGGGTAGCACGGCTGTGCTGGCAGAATTACAGGCAAGAACCATCAGGTCGGGTTTGGTCTGCTCGACCAGTGCCATTACGGTTGTGCAGATGTGCTCGGTAAGCTTGTTCTCGTCCCACTCGCCGTAAGGGAATCCAGCTGAGTCCAGGGCATAAAGCAGGTTCAGGGCAGGCAGCCGGGAGTGAATTTCCCGGCCAATACTGAGGGAGCCGACGCCCGAGTCAAATACCAGAACACGTGGTGCGCTATTGTTCACAAAAATTACTGTTCACCAAGATTGTTCACCGCATCGACTCGGACAATTTCTTACAACAGCTCCATGATTTTTTCGGCGGAGGTTTCAACGATGCCACCGGGTGGTTCAATCGCGAAATGACTCACTACGCCGTTTTCGACGATCATGGCCATGCGTTTACAGCGCGTGCCCATGCCGAAACCGCTACCGTCCATTTCCAGTCCGCACGCCTTGGTGAATTCGGCGTTGCCGTCAGCCAGCATCAGGATTTCGTCGGCATTCTGGTCTTTGCCCCAGGCACCCATAACAAAGGCATCATTGACCGACAGGCAGGCAATGGTATCTACGCCCTTGGCCTTGATCTTGTCGGCATTGACCACAAATCCTGGCAGGTGGGTCATTGAGCAGCCGGGCGTAAAGGCGCCGGGTACTGCGAACAGCACAACTTTTTTGCCACTGAAAATATCGTCGGTGCTGATGTCGGTTGGACCTTCTTTGCCCATCGTCTTGAGAGTGACTGACGGGATTTTATCGCCGGTGCTGATTGTCATTATCCTGCTCCTTGGTCGCATGAAGGACAGTAAGTCTACTCTCTGAGCGACAGCTCTTGAAGAGGGTGGGGCTTGAAATTGTGCTGTTTGCCCTTATTAAGCGGATAAGGCACGACGTTTGACGCGGTGCCTGAATGAGTATCTGGAGGTGAATTATGACTGCATTTACTTATACACCCTATGCATGGCTGGATGATTTTCGTCGTGATTTCAGTCGACTGGTGAATGCTGGTTACGATCAGCAGAACTGGAGCCCGGCTGTTGATCTGGCGGAAGATGAATCCGGTTATTTTATTACCATGGATCTGCCGGGCGTAAACCCGGACGATGTGGAAATCACCCATCAGTCCCAGCAGTTGACCGTGAAGGGCAAGCGCGATTGGGAAGAGGGTGAGCGTAGTAGCCTGAGTAAGGAGCGCTGGCGTGGCGATTTTCTGCGTCGCTTTACCTTGCCGAAAACCGCTGATGTTGAGCATATCGACGCCAAGTACAGCAATGGCGTTCTGGCGATTTTTGTACCCAAATCTCGTGAAGCCGAGCCACGTCGTATCGCCATCAACGTGCATTGATTACAGGCTGATAGCATGGGCCGGACAGTGCGCACCGGCCCACCGAGTACTGGCCCTGTTCACACGGACGGGCTAAGCTGGCGTTTTGCGCGAAATCAATGCCATGACCACTCCTGAAACATCGCCAGCTTTCCGCTCTAACAGTAACGAGTTCTGGTTGGCATGGACCTTTCTGACCCGTTTTCCTGCGCCGGTTACCATTGACTACTCTCCTGAAGCGCTCAATCGCGCCGCACGTTTTTTCCCCTGGGTGGGTTTGTTGTTAGGGCTGTTTCAGGCTTTGGTTTACGTGTTGGCGAACGCTGTGTTCGGACACGCATTTTTTGCCGCATTGTGTTCGGTTGCTGCAGTTGTTGTTGCTACCGGCGCTTTCCACGAGGACGGCTTTGCTGACTATTGCGACAGTTTCGGTGGTACTGATACGGCACAGCGACTGACCATCATGACCGATTCTCGGCTGGGCACCTTTGGGGTTGCGGGCTTGGTGTTTGTGCTGTGCTGGCGGGTGGCCGCTTTGACACTGCTGCCGTTTACCTTAGCGCTGTTGGCAATTGTGCTGTCTGCGGTTGTCAGTCGCTGGTTGGCTATCAGCCTGATGTTGTCACTGCCATATGCCAAGACTGACGGCAAAAGCAAACCCATGTCTAACTCTATCGATCAAGGCGCGTTGCGTACGGCAGCCATTCCCTTGATCCCGGTTGTATTTTTAGTTAACTGGCAAACTTTGTTGATGCTGGCTGTGATCCTTGCCGTATTTCGAGTGGGATTTAGCGCACAATTACGCGAACGTTTGGGTGGCTTTACCGGCGATAGCCTTGGTGCTGCGCAACAGATGGCTGAGGTCCTTGTCTATGGGAGTCTGTTGTCGGTCGGTGGCTGACAGGTGCTGTGAATATTAACAACCTGCAGCGCTACGGTGAATCCGCTGTTAGAATGATACCCTGCCTATCAGGAGGAAGTGCTTATGTTTAAACGCAAATGTAAACAACAGATCGCATTGATATTGTCGGCTATGCTGGTGTGGAGCGGGCTGCTAGTGTCCGGGGCACAAGCGGGCGTTATTTCATCCGCAGAGATGATTGCCGAACAACAACAGTTTGAAAGCAAGCAGTCGCTGAAGGCCTATCTCGATAGAGATGATGTGAAACAGCAAATGGTGGAGATGGGTGTATCTCCAGCCGATGTGGATTCTCGAATTGATGCGATGACTCCAGCTGAACTGGCTGAGCTCAACACAGCGCTGCAGGAAGCCCCTGCTGGTGCAGGCTTGGTGGGTGTGGTGCTCACGATCTTTATTGTGTTTGTAATTACCGATGTGATTGGTGCCACTGATATCTTCCCGTTTATTCGGCCGGTAAACTGATCGGCGCGATAAGCGTTGTTGGAAAAGGTCGAAGCCAATATGGTTAAGGCTTTGCATAAAAAACTCGCCGCTTGTCGGCGAGTTTTTTTTCTATTGTTGTTTTTTCTCGGTGGTTGCGCCCGTGTTAGTCCGATACTACCGCCGCAGGCAAAGGCGCTAAAACTAGACGTACCCTTCGTGTCTCAGGATGCGGCTCACTGTGGCCCAGCCGCATTGGCTTCAGCCCTGCAATATTATGCGGTGCCTACCACCCTTAACGCGTTGGTGGATGAGGTCTATGTGCCGGGGCGCAAGGGTTCGCTGACCTTGGAGATGACGGCAGCCACGCGCCGCAATGGGTTGTTGCCTTATCCGATTGAACCTTCTCTGGATGCATTGCTACAGGAGCTCGATGCTGGTCATCCGGTGTTGGTGTTGCAGAATCTGGCCTTTAACTGGTGGCCGCAATGGCACTATGCACTGGTGGTAGGGTATTCAGAAAACGGTCGAACGTTGCTGCTGCATTCCGGAGAGCGGCCATACTATGCTATAGACGCTGGTACTTTCATGCGTACCTGGGCCCGTGTGGATCACTGGGGGTTGGTACTGACCCCCCTGGATCAGATTCCACAAACGGCGGCGGCGCTACCTTATCTGAGCAGTATCGACAAGATGCGCCAGACACGAACGATCGGCAATGATCAGCTACAGGTCGCGTTGTCGCAGGCTGCCCTGCACTGGCCTGAGTCGCCCAGCGCTCAGTTTGTCTATGCCAACTGGTTGCTGGAGCAGCATCAGCCCGGCCGCGCGGTTGAATACTATGAACGCGGTTTGAGTCTGCAGAGCGATAACCCCCTGGCGCTAAACAACTATGCGTATGCCTTGCATGCAGTGGGTTGCCGCACGCGGGCGCAGCAGATCATTGACAGGGTGATACAGTTGGCGCCTGGCGATGTGCGCTTTGAGGAAAGCGCACGGGAACTGGCTGGCGACGAATTGCCAGGCGCACCTAGTGCAGCGTGCGCCCGATAACTGGGCGAAGAGCAGGCCGAACTCTAATGAGAAAGGCCTGCCTGTGAATCGCATCTACATGACGCCGGGCTGTAATTAAAGCCTCTTGCCCTGTTTGGCATTGGCAAAAGCGGCTGCTAGCGCATTGCCAGCTGCCGGTTCCGTCGTTTTCTGCCGCGTTTGTTTAGGCGCGGTATTATTGCGTCGATTGGCGCCGCGCGATGCTTTGTCCTGTGGGGTTGCCTTGTCGTCCAGGCGCATGCTCAAGGCAATGCGCTTGCGCTCAATATCCACGTCGATGACTTTCACTTTGACGATATCGCCGGCTTTCACCACGTCTCTGGGGTCTTTCACATACTGGTGGGAAAGGGCAGAAATATGTACCAGCCCATCCTGATGAACGCCGACATCCACGAAAGCGCCAAAGTTGGTGACATTGGTGACGCAGCCTTCCAGAATCATTTCCGGTTCCAGGTCACTGACTTTCTCGATGCCGTCTTTGAATGTGGCGGTTTTAAATTCTGGGCGAGGATCGCGTCCGGGTTTGTCCAGCTCTGCGATGATGTCGCGGATGGTGGGTAAGCCGAACTTGTCGTCGACATACTGTTCCGGTTTCAGCCCCCGCAGGAAGGTGCTGTCTCCCAGTAGCTGGCTGACCTGCCGGCCACACTGCTGAACAATCTTATCGACCACTGAGTACGATTCAGGGTGGACGGCGGAGCTGTCCAGCGGGTTTTCGCCGTTCATAACCCGCAAAAAGCCTGCAGCCTGCTCAAAGGTTTTGTCGCCGAGTCTCGGTACCTTTTTGAGGGTTTCGCGGCTAGTGAACATGCCGTGTTCGTCGCGATACTGAACAAGGTTGGCGGCGATGGAGGCATTCAGCCCGGAAACACGCGTAAGCAGGGCAGGCGAGGCTGTGTTTACGTCCACGCCAACGGCGTTTACACAATCTTCTACAACGGCGTCCAGTGAGCGAGACAGTGCAGACTGAGACACATCGTGCTGGTATTGGCCGACGCCGATGGATTTTGGTTCGATTTTCACCAGCTCCGCTAGTGGGTCTTGCAGGCGGCGGGCAATTGAGACCGCGCCGCGAATGGTTACATCAAGATCCGGGAATTCCTTGGCCGCGTACTCGGACGCAGAATAAATCGATGCGCCTGATTCATTGACCATGACCTTGTTGGCTTTTAATTCCGGGTGAGCACTCAGCAGGTCGCCAACGAACTTGTCTGTTTCCCGGCTGGCGGTGCCATTGCCGATGGCGATCAACTCAATGTTGTACTGTTTAATCATTTTTAGCAGGACGGCGGCTGCATCGGCCTGACGGTTTTGCGGTGGATTGGGGAAAATGGCGCCGTGGTCCAGCACCTTACCGGTGGCGTCTACCACCGCCACTTTAACGCCTGTGCGCAGGCCGGGATCCAGGCCGATGGTTGGTCGAGGGCCAGCGGGTGCTGCCAACAGCAAATCTTTCAGATTGGATGAAAACACCTGAATGGCATCGTTTTCTGCGCGTTCGCGCAGTTGGCTCAGGAGGTCTGTTTCCAGATGGATATAGAGCTTGATTTTCCAGGTCCAGCGCACAACTTCGTTCAGCCATTTGTCAGCAGGCCGGCCTTCGAAACGCAGTTTCCAATGGTCGGCAACCATCGCTTCGCAGGGGCTGGTGTCGGCATCGTCAAACTGGATGTTGAGGGAAAGAATGCCTTCGTTGCGGCCGCGAAACATGGCCAGTGCGCGGTGTGAGGGGGTGTTTTTCAACGGCTCGCTGTGCTCAAAATAGTCGCTGAATTTCTCGCCCTCACGCTCCTTGCCGGCCACCAGAGCCGAAGTCAGTTTGCCTTGCTCCCAGAGGTAGTTACGCAGCTTTTCGATCAGGTCTGCATCTTCGGCGAAGCGTTCCATCAAAATATACTTGGCGCCATCCAGAGCATCCTTCACAGTTTCGATTTTGTGCTCGGGATTCAGATAGGCAGCGGCTTCCGTTTCCGGATCGAGCTCTGGATTGCCAAGCAGGGCATTGGCAAGAGGCTCGAGCCCGGCCTCAATGGCAATTTGGCCTTTGGTGCGTCGCTTGGGCTTGTAGGGCAGATACAGGTCTTCTAGCCGGCTTTTGGTGTCTGCGGCAAGAATCTTCTGTTCCAGTTCTGGGCTGAGTTTGTCCTGCTCGCGAATGCTGTTCAGAATGGCTTCACGGCGGTCTTCCAGGTCTCGCAGATAGCCCAGCCGGCTTTCCAGTTCGCGCATCTGGGTGTCGTCCAGACCGCCAGTTACTTCTTTGCGGTAGCGGGCAATAAAGGGGACCGTGGCGCCTTCGTCCAATAATTGTACAGCGGCGTCTACATTGCGCTGAGGTACATTTAATTCCTGGGCGATGGTCTGGAGGATCTGTTTCATTCGCGAACAACCTGCGTGTTATTAACATTCGAGCGCCGCATTATGCAGAAAGGCGGCCAGTGCTGCGAGTCTTGACAGAGGGGTTGTGACGAAGTTTTTGTTGCGCAACCGCGATCAGATCAAATCTGCAATGAGAGACTCGTAGAGCGCGCAGCAGTCGTCGTAGAAACTGCGGTAGGTGTCCGTGAGGTGGGGAGCAATCATCGACATGACCTGGAATACCCCCTGGTGGATAAGTAGCTGTTGAGGCAGGTCTTTGCTGCGCAGCATGTCGTAATTTAGCCAGAAGGTAACCTGCATGGTCACGGTTTCGCAAAGCCGGTCCAGCTGGTGGGGCTGTAGCTCAAGAACGCCTTTTTCCACCAGTGTGATAGCGATGGCCTGGGCCGCGCGTACCTTCTGTTCCAGTAGACGGCGAAATTTTTTATCTATAGCGGGGTAGCGCTGCAAGATGTCGGTTAAATTGCGGTAAAAATAGCGCTGCTTGAAGATCTCGTCGAATACGAGATAGAGGTAAAACCAGGCGTCGTCCGGCTTCAGGAGCTTGGCAATGGGGGCGTTGAGGATTTCGCTAAGCTCTTCGTGGAAGTGCTCATAGAGCGCCGAAATGATGTCTTCCTTGCCCTTGAAGTGGTAGTACAGGTTGCCGGGGCTGATATCGAGCTCGTTAGCAATGTCGACCGTGGTGACGTTGGGTTCACCTTCCGTGTTGAACAGTTCGAGGCTGGTCAGCAGTATGCGGTCGCGAGTTTTCATGGGCTTTTGTATTGGAATGTGCGTCGAACGTTGCCATGTTCATGCGTGGCTGTCCACAAAAAAGGGCGACCGAAGTCGCCCTTTGTGCAGCAGTAACTCAATTACTCAGCGGCAGTAGTTTTGCTGGACGCTGCGCGCTTAGCAGGCGCTTTTTTGGGAGCGGCTGACATGGCGTTGAGTTTCTTGGTCAATGCGTCAACTTTCTTTTCCAGGCGCTCGAAGTCTTCTACGGATACACCGCCGAGACCAAGATTGGCGCGGACTTTGTTGATGCGCTCTTCGATGGAAGTGGCAGTGCCTTTACTTTTGGCAGTCACATCATCGATAGCGGTACGCGCTTGTGTTTCAAGCTTGCGGCCTTTCTCGACCAGTTCGTTGAACAGGCGGGGAGATTCTTTGCTGGCTTGCTCGTAACGCTCTTGCGCTTCGTCAAAAGCGCGGCCATACGCGCCGAGGCCCGCCAACCAGATGTTTTTGGCCATATCGCTAACTTCTTTCAGCTGAGAGGTCTTTTCGTTGCTCATTGCTGTAACTCCGTAACGTGATGAATTTTTGACGGCTTTCTCACCGGGTCTTGTTATGAAAAAAGCACGGTGGTCCTGAGACGCACCGTGCAAAAAAAAGACCTGATGGGTATTCCTGTCAAACAGGTTGCTGGGAAGCCTTAGGCTTCGGCAGCAGCCGTGTTTTCGGTTTTGCGGCTGTTGATGCGCTCTTTCAGCGTCTCAACAGAGCTTTTTACAGCTTCAACTTGCTCTTCTACCAGCGACTTGGGCTTGGCGGCAAGCTCGTCGAATTTGGCTTGGGCGTCGGCTTGTACTTTCTCGCCGCGCTTAACCAGGTCCGCAAAAATTTCTTCACGCTTCTCGATCAGCGACTGAACTTTGTCAGAAGTTTCTTTGTAAGACTTCTGGGCTTTTTCAGTGTACTCCTGACCCTGTTCGATGGCTTTGCCAGCCAGGCCCAGGTTGGCCAGGAACAGTTCACGGGCAACGGTAGTGGCTTTTTCGAACGCGTTTTGGGTTTCGGCTTGTTTCTTGCTCATGGTGTACACCTCTGGAAATAGGGAGTTGTCAGTTGTTCAGAGGGTGCAGCCAACGACCTTCTCTGAATCTGGGGGCAAAGATACGGAGAAAAATTAGAATAAACATACTAATCGCGTAAAATTTTCAATTGGTGAAAAAACGAACAGATGCGGCAAGTGCGTATCTACACCCGATGTGAAATAGGTTTTGATATTTTGTAACCGCTACAGTTATAGTCTGGAGACGCGGCATACCGGATAACAAGTAAAAGACACATTGTCGCGAGAGAGGTATCAATGAAGAATCAATCTGCCCCAACCGGGCCTAATCTGTTTTCAGCGTTTCTGGAACTGCGAGCTTTGCTTGAAGCAACCGCTGCGGCGTCGTTTCAACCGGTGCTTCGCAGGATTGCGCGAGGTGATGGTCACCCGGTGGTGGTTGTGCCTGCGTTTATGACTGGTGACGGTGGCACCGCGTTGTTGCGGCGCTACCTGAAAGCTTCGGGGTTTGTTAGTTATGGCTGGCAACAGGGGCGTAACACCGGAATCCGTCAGGCATTTTTGGATGGATTGATAGAGCACGTGCGTGACATATCCAGTCAGCACAACGGAGCTACAGTGAGCCTGGTGGGCTGGAGCCTAGGTGGTGTCTATGCGCGCGCCTTGGCGAATGCGGAGCCGGACCTTGTGCGTCAGGTAATCACCCTTGGGTCACCGTTCAATGTGCCCACAATGGATGGTATTTCTGGTGGGGTGGCTAAGCTCTATGAGTTTCTCAACCCAGGTGGACTTGATGACCCCATGCTGGATGCTGCTGATACCTGGCGGGAAACACCACCCGTGCCCTCTACCGCGATATACAGCACCAGCGATGGTGTTGCTGACTGGCATTATTGCGTAGACGATGAACCCTTCGGTGAGACCGAAAATGTGAGGGTGCCCGGTAGTCACATGGGCCTGACTCACAACGCAGCTGTGATGTACGCCGTCGCCGAACGCCTGGCGCAAAAAGAAGGTCATTGGCGCCCGTTCAACAGCAACCCGCTACGTCGCTTCTGGTTCGGCGACGCGCTCGCCTCGTAAAAACCGGGGTCGCATCGAGTATTTTTTGATCAATGCGCCCCGTCACTTCTTTCTAACTGTTTGAGTCGCTTGGTATTGCCTTCTTGCTTGGTGGTTGGCGGGCTGGGCTGTTCAAAAAATACTCGATACGACCCCGGTTTTGGGGATAAAAAAAGGCGCAGCCTTGCGGGTGCGCCTTTTGGAGTAGAGTGGGGCCTTGCTTAGCTGGCTTTGGGGCCTGCGGCAATGATCGCATCCGCAACATCAAATTTCTTGATGTTTTCCTGGAACAGTTTGGCCAGTTTTGTGGCTTCGGCGTCGTAAGCTGCTTCGTCACCCCAGGATTTACGTGGGTTGATGAATTTCTCGTCGACGCCGGGGATGGCTTTCGGAATTTCCAGGTTAAGGATATCCAAGTGCTCGGTTTCCACGTTGTTGAGTGCGCCGCTTTGAGCTGCTGCGACAACCGCGCGTGTTACCGGGATCGGGAAGCGTGAACCGGTTCCACCGGCGGCGCCTGAACCACCGGTCCAGCCAGTGTTGATCAGGTAAACGCGTGAGCCGAAGTCGGCGATGCGCTTCATCAACAATTCTGCGTAATCACCAGCGGGGCGCGGCATAAAGGGTGCGCCAAAGCAGGTTGAGAACGTTGGGTGAATGCCAGCTTCTGCACCAAGCTCGGTTGAGCCAACGCGTGCGGTGTAGCCGCTGAGAAAATGGAAGGCTGCCGCTTCTTTGCTGAGGATGGACACGGGCGGCAGTACGCCGGATACGTCGCAGGTCAGGAAGATAACAGTTTGCGGTTCACCAGCCGAGTTTTGCGGTACGCGCTTGTCAACATGCTCCAGCGGGTAACAGCAGCGGCCGTTTTCGGTCAGGCTGGTGTCGTTGTAGTCGGGTGTGCGGGTATCGGCATCGATTACGACGTTTTCAACAATGGCGCCAAAGCGGATAGCGTCCCAGATGATGGGCTCGTTTTCCTGGCTCAGGTTGATGGTTTTAGCGTAGCAACCACCTTCAATATTGAAAACGGCACCTTTGGCCCAGCCGTGCTCGTCGTCGCCGATCAAGAAGCGGTCAGGGTCGGCAGACAACGTGGTTTTGCCAGTGCCAGACAGACCGAAGAACAGCGTGGTGTCGCCTTCATCGCCCACATTGGCGGAGCAGTGCATCGGCATAACGTCTTTTTCAGGCAGCAGGAAGTTCTGCACTGAAAACATGGCCTTTTTCATTTCACCGGCGTAGCGCATGCCAGCCAGCAGCACTTTGCGCTGGGCAAAGTTAATCAGGACGCAGCCGTCGGAGTTGGTGCCGTCGCGCTCGGGATCACAGACAAAGCCAGCCACATTGAGAATGGTCCACTGCTCTTTGCCTTTGGGGTTGTACTTGTGTGGGCGCACAAACATGTTGCGACCGAACAAGGCTTGCCAGGCAGTCTGAGTGTGAACTTCAACGGGAATGTAGTGCTCGTCATGAGCGCCAACGTGGAGATGAGAAACAAAGCGATCGTGGTCGGCGAGATAATCTTCTACGCGGTTCCAGAGGGCGTCGAATTTGTCGGCGTCGAAGGGGCGGTTAACGCTGCCCCATTCGATGGAGTCACTGGTGGAGGGCTCTTTTACGATAAAGCGGTCGCCGGGAGAACGGCCGGTTCGTTTGCCGGTGGTGACAACCAGGGCACCGTTGTCGGCCAGTTCACCCTCGCCGCGCGCCAGCGCTTGTTCGATCAGCCGCGACGGCGCCAAATCTGTATACACAATCGTTTCTGCACTCATTCTCTCGTCCTGTCAAAACGCTCCCGTTGGCTTTCAAGTCGCGACTTGCAGCTCTTGTTTGGGGGCCTAACTTTGGGGCAACCGCTGCCGGCTTGCAGGGCAGCCAATTTTCGGGGGCGCCATTATGTCAAAAAAGCTGCCCCAGCGCTAACCCCTCTTAATGAGCGTCGCGCGGTGTTTGTTTCCCGAGCAGTGCGTCGATGTCGCTTTCGGAAAACTGGTAGAACCGGTTGCAAAATTCACAGTTCACATCGATGGATGACCGTTCGGCGAGGATGTCCCGCAGTTCTGCCTCACCGAGGGAAAGCAGTACAGCTTCGAGACGTTCATGGCTGCAAGTACATTGAAATTGCACGGTTTTTTGAGGGTGTAGGCGCAGGGCTTCCTGGTGGTAAAGGCGGTAGAGAAGCTCTTCTCGAGGGAGTCCAAGTAGCTCTTGCGCTGACAGGGTGTTGGCCATTTGGATCAGGTGGAGCCATTGGTCGCTACTGTTGTCGCCCGGCATTTGTTGGAGCAGCATGCCACCTGCGCGCTGTTTGTCTGCGAACAGCCACAGGCGAGTGGCGAGTTGCTCGCTTTGCTCAAAGTAGTTGCCCAAGCTGCTGGCGAGACTGTTGCCGTCGAGTGACACAATGCCCTGGTAGGGTTTGCCACTGCGCGGTTGCACGGTAAGGCACAGGGTGCCGTTGGTAAACAGGGTTGCGAAATCCTCGCTGGTGGCCTCTTGGGCCTGCCGGGCAATGGCGCGGTAACTTTGCTGGTTGGTAACCTCGGTCATGATTAGCGGAATTTCGCCTTCGCTGCGCACTTGCAGGGTCAGGGTGCCATCAAATTTGATGGTTTCGGCCAGTAGGCAGGCAGCGGCGCTGAGCTCCCCCAGCAAGTTGGCGACAACTGGGGGGTAGTGGTGAACAGCCAGCAGTTCCTGAAAGCTGTTTTGCAGGAGTACGTGTTCACCGCGCACGGCGCAATCGTCAAAGGTAAAGCGGCTGAGAGTATCAGCGCAGCTGGCGTCAGGCATGTTGGTTAAGCTCATGTGGTTTGCTGTTTGAAGCGGTGAATCTGGCGTCGTTGTTTCTTGGTGGGACGTTCCCGGCTGAGTAGATCGGCACCGGGGCCATGCGCCTTGCGTTCGGCGGCGCGCAACTCTCGCTGTTTGATGCTGTCTTCGGTTTCGCGGTA
>NZ_JBVBUV010000010.1:0-74896 GCF_057445395.1 Litorivivens sp. | reverse complement strand
TGCGTCGTACGTCCTTGGGGAGGCTGGTCAACCCGCTGTGGGTCAGGCTGCCAGCCTGGGCTACCGGGTAACGGCTGAAAATGAAGCGCAGGAACAGCGTGTCGCGATGAACGGCTTTCAGTACAGCCATCCAGCGGCATCGCTTACCGGAGAGTTCAAAGATCGAGTGGTCGATGGTAATCTGGTGATTTCCGCGAAGGTAGAAGCCGTTCAAGCCGGACGTGTGCACCTTGCGGGTGTGGTCAATAACGCGTTGGGTGATGCGCTGGTTCTGGCGCAGACTTCTGCGACCCTAGGCAAGGGCGAGCAGTGGGTCGACCTTGTGGTTTATGGTCTGCCTCTGAGAGAGGCCGTGGCACTTGGTCCGCTGAGTCTGGGTGCAATCACGCTGACCACTACGCAGGGCATGCCAAATGCTTTGGGCGACGTTCTACAGGGGGCTCATCAGACCGGTGTTATTGCGCCGACAGCGCTGACCGACAAGCCTTTCGGGCGCGCCAATCTGTTGGATGCCGCCGCGCGGCTGAATGCGCTGGCTAAATGAGAACGTCGCACTGATCTGTTCTCAATAGCGCACTCTCAGTGGTGTTGCATGAAAAAAACCGCACAGTCTGGCTGTGCGGTTTTTTTCAGCTAATCGTTATGTAACCCATCAGACCGGTTTTCATGTGTTCAATCACATGACAGTGATACATCCACTTGCCGGGATTATCTGCGACAAAAGCAATCTGGGCGCGTTCATTCTTTTCCAGCAGGATTGTGTCAGTAAAAAACGGCGTGATGTCGCGCTTGTCGGATTTGATTACCTTGAAAATCAGCCCGTGCAGATGAATGGGGTGGCCGTGAGGGGTGGCGTTGAACAACTCGAAAATATAGCTTTTGCCGAGCGATAGCTCCGCTAACGGTTCAGGCAGGTCGGCGGTGTGCATGCCGGCCCAGGCGCGGCGGTTTATAGTCCAGAACTCGTGGTGTACGTGACCACTTTTGCTCACAGGGGTCATGGCACCGGCCCATTCGAACACAAAGCGCAATGTTTCGGCGGCGGTGAGATCCGGCTCCGAAACCGGGTTGCTGGGCAGTGCCGGTAGCGGCGGTGGTGAGGATCTGCGGATAGGAGACGTTGTGCGCAAGCTGCATATTTTCTGATGAAAGCGACCTTTTACGTCGTAGATCGGTATTTCTACGCCGGCTTCTGCAGGCGTTCTAACGCCTATGTCGAGTCGCATTCCCACGCCCAGAGCCTGTACCGATAACGGCTGGGGTGGCAGCGGCATGGCATCCAGTGCCAGCACTGTGGCCTTGTTTTCTCCCAGGCTGATGGCGAATTGGCGACTGTTATCCATATTCAGTATTCGTACCCGCACGTTGGCGTTGGCCGGCACGCTAAAGGTTGGCAGGCGTGTACCAGACACTGTGGCAATATTGCCAAGCGTACCGGCGCGCGCCGCATGGCGTGGTTCGGACAGGGGCATAAAGTTGCCGTCTTTCTTGAGGCGCCAGTCTTTCAGGCCCACAATCACCTCGTCATCAAAGGCCGGCGGGTCTGCTTCTTCAACTATCAATGCCCCCACCAACCCTTTGCCCAGTTGTTCGATACTGTGCATATGCGGGTGGTACCAGAACGTGCCGGCATCGGGGCAGGTAAATTCGTAGTCGAAGGTTTCGCCGGGCTTGATCGGAGCCTGCGTCAGATAGGGCACGCCGTCCATGGCATTGTCGAGGCGAATGCCATGCCAGTGAATGGTGGTTTCCTGCGACAGTTTATTGATGAAGTGAATACGCAGCGGTTTTCCTTGCTTGGCGCGAATCACGGGCGCTGGAAATTGGCCGTTGAAAGCGAGACCCGGGGTGGCGCCGCCGGGCACAATATTCAGAGGTGTTGGCTCAGCCGTTAGCACGTAGTCGTAGTCCGGGCGGCGCGACAGGCTCAGACTGAAACCGGGCAGGGTCATGGCGGTGGTGGCACCTGCGAATTGTAATAGCTGGCGGCGCTTGATCATGTGGCGATATCCATGTGGTTGTCCCACTTCAGGCCCTTTGCGCGCCCCTGAAGCCGCATTTGGTTTTTCTCCAATGCGACCAGCTGGCCGCGACCATTGCTGGTGACGAACTGACGAGTTTGAAAATTGAAAGCGGCGCCGGCGACATCGTTGAGTTTTTCCAGTGCGTGGAAAGCGCCGTTTTTCCAGATGCTGATACAATTACCGCGCGGGGACGTGGCAACGACTGTGTTGTCGGCGCAGGCAACGCTGGCGATATATTGCGCATGGCTTTGCCATACCGGGACTTCGGCGTCGAGCGGCTGTAGCTGATCTTCCCCGCGATGTCGAAAGAGCAGGGGTTGGACAAGCTCTGCTGGCCCTTCAAATTGCGCGCCAATCGTGACTTCACCGGTGGCGTCTACATCTAGATGGCGCAGGCTTAATTGGTGGTGGGGCGGCCGATACTCGTCCAGCAGCATTGCGTTGCGACTGTCCAGATAGCAAAGCGATGGTTGCATAGTGTCGAGGTTAAGCATGTCGCGGTCGGAATCCGGCAGCGTGAGAATGCCGCCGTTGGCGACCGCCACGGTGTGATCGTCGGGTAGCGTGACCAGCTGGTGAGGACCGACGCCGCCGCTGTGCATCTGGTCGAGTCTTTTGAAGTTATCGAGGGTGTCATAAATCCCGATGATGCCGACGCCGCCATTGGCATAGTCGTTCTCGGCGGTCAGTAGATAGCGGCCATTGCTGACGAAGGTGCCGTGGCCGTAGAAGTGCCGTCCAGTGGCGGCTTTAATATGCGCTTTTACTGCGCCGCTGCTAGCGTCCAGCACCAGCATCCAGCGGCCTGGGCGGCGAGCGAAAAAGACAACACTATTTGACGTCCGATGCAGTATTACATCGTGGCCACGGCCGGGGCTGGGCACTTGAAAGCGCAACTCACCCTGCGCCCAGCAGCACAGAAAGTGTCGGCCCTGGTGATCGGTTGCAGCAGAGTAAATTCGCGCTCCTGCCGATGCTTGAGCAGGGAGCACGGCGCTTGCCAGGGCGCCACCGGCGAAGCCGAGTAGGGTGCGGCGGGTGAGATCAATCGCCATCGTTTGCGTTAAACCCCAGGGTAATTTCAAGTGCAGCGGGCACTTCGCGTTTTAGTGCGGCGAGTAAGCCGCCGAGCACTTGGTGCAACTCGTGAATTGATTGCTGTGCCGCCGGCTCAGCATGGCCCTCGAAAAAGTTGCCTTCAATGGCTGCGGTTGCGCTGATGGCGCGATCGAAGTCGGCGCTAATTTTTTCAGCGAGCTCAGCTGCTCCGCGCTTGGCCAATAGGTTCGCCAGGCCCTTTCCGTCGCCCGCGCTGTAGAGCAGTTGTAGACTGTGCAAGTTGATCAATATGGCTTCGCGCGACTGGCGGCTGCGCCACCATTCAAGCAGATAGGGATTGGCCTGGCCGCCGTCAGCCAAGCCCAGTGGGCGCTCCAGTTTGTCGCGTTTTACGCGCTCCAATCCGTAAACTAACGTTTCTATAACAGCGGCGATAGACGCCTTGGTATCAGGGAAATCGAGATTGTTTTCGCCCGGCTGCGCCCAGTGAGCAAGGTAGTTCTGTCCGTTTGGATGCCACCCCTGATAAAGGGTTTCTCCAACCTGGTGGAGGTTCATTGCTGCTGCACTGAGGTGCTCGCAGTAGTGACCTGGGACACCGCTTACCAAGGACTCGGAGGGTTTGTCGTAAAGCAGGTATTCCATTGCGGATAAACCCTGAATTACCACACTGGCGTCTTGCAGTGCGGGCAGCGTGATGGCATCGTCGCGCCGCACAAACTGTTCGGTTTTGCGGGCGATCAGGTTCTTTCTGTCCGGCCAGAACTGCACCTTCCAGGCCTGATTATTTTCAGTGATAGGGCCGAACTGAATGTTCTGTATGCCTTCCCAGGCATTCATTGCGGCTATCCACTTGCCGCGCATGGCTGCCAGGTCTTTACCGTCGCGCTGCTGTTGAGCACAAAACTGCTGGGCCTGTTGGCTCAGGTTCAGGCTTTCCCCGAGAAAGCGTTCGTGCAACGGGAGAATGGCCAATGCGCCGGTATCATCCAGTGCCGCCTGCTCCGGTGATTTGCCGCAGGCACTGATGAGGGTTGTGAGCAAAACTACAATGATAACGTTACTAAAGCGTTGCATGATGTGTCCTTAAAGCGCGCGCAGGAATTCTACCAGTGCCTGCCTTTCGCCGCTGGTAAATGCTCGAAACATTTGCTGGCTGCGTTGTGCTTCGCCCCCGTGCCAGAGAATGGCTTCCTCGAGTGTGCGGGCGCGACCGTCGTGCAGCCACGGGCCGTCATCCAGTGCCCACAAGGGGGCTGTGCGCCACTCGGCGGCGTCTGCTGAGCCGCTCGGATCAGCCAGGGCCGACCCCATATCATGGAGCAGAAAATCGCTGAAAGGATGAATGGTCTGCTGTGATAGCCGTGAATTGGTGTGCGATCTGGTTTGCCATTGGGGTCGATGGCAAGCCGCACAGCCCGCTTCATTGAACAGCTTCCAGCCCTGGTGGTGTTGGCGTTCCAATCTTGCCTGCGGTATGCCCAAAGCGCTTAGGAATGCGACCACCTGCCTCAAGTGCTTGGTGCTGATTTCGGGTTCACCGCCGCTGATGGCGGAGCAGCCCAGGGCTGGGCAGCCGGGTTCCACCGGGAAAAGGTGGGAAGTAATGCCCATGTCTTCAACAAAGGCGCGTGCAACCTGATGCTCCAGGGATGGGCTTTCCCCCTTCCAGCCGAAGCGTCCCGGCCCATCGGGGGTGTTGGCGACGCGGCCACTGATGCCGTCGTTGTCGATATCGAGCGGGTCGGCCCCTGCGGCGATGTCGCTCGCGGCGATGGCGTCAATCAGACCCATACCTACCAGTGGTGGTGCTAACCGGGGTGACAGCGGCTGTGGCGGCTCGGCCTGAAAAACGAGGGCGCGCAGATTGTGTTGCTCGCCATCGGGGTAACTGTGCGGGTGTTCGCGAAAGGTCAGCGCGACACGACCTTCTGCACTAAAGCCGGGCAGGGCGCGGGTCTGAAGCTGAGAATTCGTTGAATCTTGGAGTCGAAAAATCAGGCCACCGATCTGGTCGGTGGAGCGGGCGGGTAGTTCACCGCGGCCGTTGTGCTGATGGCAACTGCTACAGCTGTGGGCGTTAAACAGTGGCCCGAGACCATCCCGGTCGCGGGTGGTGCTGGGGGCGATAACCCAGGGTTTGGTAAACAAAGACGCGCCGACACTGTGTTCGAGTCGTTCGGCTGGGCTCAGCGCGGTTGATACCGATAGCCGGGTGGCGGGGGTGGAAAGCTCCCCCCCCAGGTTTGCTGGTGGCATCGCCGGCTGGCAGGCGCTGAGCGACGCGGCCAGCCCCAGGCAAAAAACGGACTTAAAACGCCGCACCGGAACTGTCGACGCCCATCGCTTCGGCAAGAGCCTCGAGTGCTTCCGTCTGATACACCAGCGCCTCAATAGCTTCGGTAACCAGAATTCGCCCGGCGAGATTGCCCTCTGCGATCATCTGGTCAAACTTCATAAGTGGCTTGCGCCGCTCTGCGGCGTCTACCAGTGCATGGGTTTTGGCAACGCTCTGGGTCATCGCCTTACGCAGTCCTTCTGCGGCTTTAGGCGCAATGGTGCTTGCCAGCTCCGCCAGCGATGGACCGCCAACGCGATCGCCGTTAATGCGCTGGTACTGCCCCAGATACAGGTTCTGCATGCCCAGCGCATTGTAGTAGTGGGAATAGTGGGTATTGTCACTAAAGCAGTCGTGCTCGTCTTCAGTGGAGCTCGCTTCCAGTGCTACCTTCATCCGCTCGCCGGCCAGCTCACCCAGCGACAATGAGCCAATGCTGAAGATGATGCTGTTGATAACGTCCTCTTCCGTCATCTCGCTGTAGCGCTTATGCAGGGATCCGCCGGACTGCCAGCGGCTTACCATGTCTTCCAGGTCACTGACCAGCAGCTCGGTTACCGCTTTCAGATAGGCGCGACGGCGGTCGCAGTGACCGTTACTGCAGTCCTTTCCGGTTGCGTAGTCGGTGTAGGGGCGCTGTCCGGCGCCGGGGCCGGTGCCATTGAGATCTTGTCCCCACAGCAGAAATTCAATGGCGTGATAGCCAGACGCGACATTGGCTTCAGAGCCCGCAAAGGTATGAAAGGAGCGAATCAGTTCAGGTGTCAGCTTGGTGGCGTCGATTTCCTGGCCGCCGATGTGGATAACCGGGTTGGCAATGATATTGAGCTGCGCGCCAATATTGCCCATTTCATGGAAGTAGTCGCTGGCGACGTAATCGATCAATCCTTCATCCAGCGGCCAGGCGTTGAGCCCGCCTTCCCAATCATCTATCTCCGGATTGGCAAAGCGGAAAGTCTCGCTTTGCTGGTAGGGCACGCGGGCCTTGCGCCAGGCGGTGCGGGCCTCGCCGAGGGTTTTCTCCGAGGGTGTCGCGAGCAGCTGCTCTACGCTCGTTTGCAGCTGGCGCGCCGCAATCAGGGAATCCTCATACACCGCGGATGCCAGTGTGATATAGGTTTGATTGATGGACTCTGCCTGTACCAGGCCGGCCACACTCAGCATAAAGGCGGCAGTGAGGTATTTGATGGTAGAAAAGCGGGGCGCGGGCATGAGGCGCGAACTCCAAAGGCACGAGAATCAGAGCATTGTATGCTTAATGAGAATTGTTCGCAATTAAGGTGGTGGGCTTTTGCCTTGCAGCCGCTGCCAGTAGCGCTCTCGTTCCGCCCTGTCGGCGGTCGGCAGGCGTTCAAACGCTACGCCGCTGTCGCGCTGGTCTGGCTCAAAGCGAATGCCCCACAATGGTCGTGCACTGGCTGGATCCATCGCATAGCGGAAATCGCCCAGAAACCAGTCGTCTGGCGATTCTGCGAATTTGTAGCGGAACAGCCAGTCATCGGAAAAATGTGCGAAGCGCTCTACATCGCGGTGCAAGGTAGTGCCCGATGGGGCGATGTCGTCTGCTGTGATCTGCGCGACCTGAGCACCAGGGGTAAGTCGTGCTGACCCCGGGGGCAGGTAAATGGCGACGTTGTGGAAGGTGCCGCCGCTGTCCACCAGACCTCGCCACAGCAGCAGGTTGGCAAACGAGGGTTTAGTGATATGGCGCTCGACGGGCAACCCGGTGCGCTCTGCCCACTGCAGCAGCGTCTGCTCGGCACGTTGGTGTTGCCAGCCGCCGAGGCTGAGATAGGCAAGTGCCCACAGTGCGGCTGCTGCTATAAATCGGGGGCGCTTAAGGCCGGTCAGAAGCAGTGCGATTAGTGGCAACGTAAACAGTGGATCAATGACGCTGATCCAATTCAGTGCTGCCCGGTGATCGGTCAGTGGCCAGCCGAGTGACGTGCCATAGGACGTGAACGTGTCGAGTATGCCATGAGAGAGGTAGCCTAGCAGACACACAATATACAGTTGTGCAAACCCTATATGTCGTTTCAGCAGGGGGTACAGCAGCAGCGCGACAATGCCACCGCCCACCGGTGCAAACGGTATGGCGTGGGTGAAATGTCGATGGAAGTCGAGCGCGAGCAAAGCGTCTTCACTAGAGCGAATCAGAACATCAAGATCTGGCGCCATGCCTGCTAACGCGCCCGCAACAGCGGCTACCTTTCGCTTGCCGCGTCCGCCGGCTTGCGCCCATAGCGCACCAAAAGTGCCCTGTGTTATCGGGTCCATCGCATAATTTCTTCAGTAAATTCCGGGGCACCATAGCGCAAACCCGGCCGTATGGGAACGCAGGCTCTGGTGACTTCGAGACCTGGTGAGGTGTAGCAGGAATGGCGCGGGCCAGGCCCGCGCTATAAGTGAGGTGTTACTCGGCTTCTTCCATTTCCGATTTGAAGTTGTTCCAGGCTTGCTCAACTTCGTTGGACGCGGTTTTCAGGTTGTCCACCATATCGCTGTACATGTTGGCGATGGCATCTTGCTCATCCTGTGTTGCTGCATCCGCTTCCGCCATGTTGTCTGCGACCTCGTCTTGAAAGTCATCGGCGGCGTCTTTCATGTCTTCGGTGGTGTCGTCAATCTTGTCGAGCATGTCTTCATACATGTCCTCGATCGCCGCGCGCTCATCGGCGGTGGCATAGGCGGCTTTATCCTGTAAGCAACCCAGATAATCCTGGCTCTCCTGGGTGAAATCCTTTAATTCAGCTTTGGCCTGATCCATCTGTGACTGGGTGGCGCTATCACCATCAGGCACGTTAGGCATTTGCGGCTCATTGCAGTCGATCGCAAAGGCTGCGCTGGAAAACAGGGTAACGCCGGCTGTCGTCAGAATAGTTTTGCTGAGTTTCATGAGTCGTTCTCCTCCTTAAGTTTCCGTTGTCAGCAACGGTAGGCGTACCGGAGAGCGATCTCAAACGCTATAGCGGTAATATGCCGCAGTAAAAATGGCCTCAGCAGAAAATTGCGAAAACGCACACGTTTACGGTGTGTGATATTCACAAGCTCGATGTAAATATTTTACGTCTGACGCTAGCGGACTTTGATCTCTGTCCAGAGACGACTGGTCATACGCCGTTCTTTGGTGTTGCGGGCAGTAATGGTTTCCAGCGTTTTGAGCTGCTCGTTGCTGGGGAAAATCGCGTTGATTGCAAGAATCTCGGGCTCGATCAAGCTTTTTGCCGCAGCATTAGGGTTGCCAGTGCCCACGATGTTGGTCAATTCAGCTGCATTTTCCGGTGCCATCATAAAATTGACAAATTGGTGGGCCAATTCCGGGCTACGCGCCTTTTTTGGAATGACCATGTTGTCCAATGCCAGCACAGCACCCTGTTTGGGTAATACAAAGCCGATGGAAAACGGGCGGCCGGCTTCTCGGGCATCACTGCGCGCCTGAAACATGTCGCTGGAATAGCCGTGTGCTACCCAAATGTTACCGACCGTCAGTTCCTTGATATAGCTTGAGGAATTAAACGCAGCCCAATAAGGTTTTGCCTTGAGAATAACTGCTTGAGCTTCTTTAAGGTGTTTCTCATCGGTGTCATTTACCGAATAACCCAGGTATTTCATGGCAGCAGCGAACAGTTCTTCAGAGTCATCCATCACGGTGACTTTGCCTTTAATTTTTGCCAGTACTTCCGGGTCAAAAATCACGCGCCAGTCGGCCGGATCAATGCCAAGCTCTTTCAGTTTATTCTCGTTAAAGCCAATCAGGGTTGTGGTGAATGCATAAGGCATGGAGAACTGATTGTCTGGATCGTAGCTACGCTGTAAGAAACCGGCTGACACATTTTTAGTGTTTGGCAGTTTGGTTTTATCCAGCGGCATCAGAAAGCCCTGTTTGATCAGCGCTTCGACGGCATTTTGAGTGGGCACAACTACGTCGTAGTCGCCGCCACCGGCCAGGAGTTTGGCCATCATTTCTTCCGTGGAAGAGAAATAGTCCTGCACCACTTTGCATTTGCACTGCTTTTCAAAGCGAGTGACTGTCTCTTCGGCGATATAGTCGTTCCAGTTAAATAGATTCAGCGTCTTATCCGCGTGAGCCTGTGACAGGCCCAGTGACAATACACTCAACACAACACCAGCAAACAGTTTGTTCATAGTTCAGCTCCGGAGGGATTGCGGGGAGAAGCGAGACAGGGCGGTGATCAGAATCAGCGTCACTAGCATCAACAGTGTCGATACGGCATTTACTTCTGGTGTAACAGCAATCTTGACCATGGAATAAATTTCCAGGGGAAGGGTGGAGCTGCCGACACCTGCGGTGAAAAACGTCACGACAAAATCATCGATAGACAGGGTGAAAGCCATCATCATGCCGGCAATGATACCGGGCGCGAGTAGGGGCAGCGTGACCAGTCGAAAGCTTTGCCAGGGAGTGGCTCCGAGATCGCGGGCAGCTTCAAGCAAACTGTCGTCCATGCCTGCCATGCGTGACTGAACTGACAGTGCAACAAAGCCGATGCAGAAGCTCACGTGGGCAAGAATAATGGAAACCATGCCCAGACTGATATTCATCAGCATAAACGTGAGTAGTAGGCTGACACCAATCAGGATATCGGGCATGGCAACCGGGCCGAGCACCAATGCGGTGAGCCATTTTTGCCGAAAGCGATGCAACGCAACCCCCGCAAAGGTGCCGAGCACGCCTGCCATAACGGCAGCGCAACCGGCAATAATCAATGAGTTGGCGGCTGCCTGCAGCATCGCATCGTTTGCGGCCAGCTGACGGTACCACTTGAGTGTAAAGCCAACCCACTCCGCATTCAGGCGCGAATCATTAAATGAAAATATTGCGACTACAACCAGCGGAATATACAGGAACAAGTACACTGCAATCGCCGCGCAGGTGACAAAGGGGTTGCGCTGTCTCATACGATCACCTGCGGAAAACTCACGACAAAGCTCCCGGAGTGCGGCCCAGTTTACCGGCGATCACGACCAATACCAGGGTGATGGCGGTAAGCACCAGTGACAACACGCTGCCAAAGGGCCAGTCACGTGATTCCACAAATTGCTGCTTGATCACGTTGCCTATCATAATGCCATTGGTGCCACCTAACAGGTCTGGTATGGCGAAAATGCCGAGTGTGGGGATAAACACCAGCACTGCTCCGGCATAGAGGCCGGGCAGGCTCAGCGGCCAGGTTACTTTCCAGAACCGCTGGCTGCGATTGGCACCGAGATCCTGGGCAGCGTCGAGCAGTGCAGGGTCGTGCTTTTCCAGGTTGGCGTACAGCGGTAGAACCATAAACGGCAGATGTACGTAAACCAAACAGGTAATAACGGCCACGCTGCTGAACATCAGGTTGATGGGTTCGAGTCCCAGCGCCGCGGTTACCTGATTCAGACCAGCCGTAAGTGCACCCTGTGGGCTGAAAATGATCATCCAGGCGTAGATGCGTACCAGAAAATTGCTCCAGAAAGGCAGAATAACCAGCAGCAGCAATAGGTCGCGGTTACGTTTCGGGCTTTGCGCAATGGTCAGTGCCAGTGGGTAGGCCAGTAGCACACAAATAGCTGTGGTCAGCAGAGCAAACAGGAGCGACTTTACCAGCAATTGCAGGTAGAGAGTGCTTTCAAACAGGCGCTGCCAATTTTCCAGTGTCAGATCGAAGGTGATGGAACCCTCTTCGATGTAATACCACGGAGCAAGGCCGCCGTAGTCTCCGGGAAAGCGAAACGATGCCAGCAGCATCAACAGGCCGGGCACGGCGAAAAAGGCAATAAGGTAAACCGCCGGCGGCAGGGTCAGCAGCAGTTTGGCGCGAGCTTTCATTCAGCGCACCAAATGGCCAGCATCGCGCGGCCAGCAGATTTCCACGGCGTCGCCGGCATCGAGCAGTCGAGCCCGCCCCGGCGCACTATTGGCCAGCAATGCTTCGATCAACACGGGCTTGCCCTGAACTTTCACTTCAATGATGTAAACTGTTACGTCACCCAGATACAGCATGTCGTGCACGGTGCCGGGGAAGTGCACTTCATCGCTTTCCGGAGCCACACTTTTTGCCAGGCGAATTTTTTCCGGGCGCAGTGTGAGGGCGCAGTCATCGCCGGCAGAGAACGTAATCTGCGGATTGCTTTTTACGTCCAGCTCGCCAAGACCGTCTATCGCAATGCGGGTGGTATCGTCGCTACACCGCACGACCTTGCCATCGAGCAAATTGCACTGGCCGATAAAGTCCGCCACAAAACGGTTTTTTGGGCTGCTGTAGAGCAGCGATGGCTCGTCGATCTGGCTGACTTCGCCGTGATTCATTACGGCGATACGATGGGACAGGGCCAGCGCTTCACCCTGGTCGTGGGTTACATAAACAAAGGTAATGCCCACTTCTTTTTGCAGGTTGATCAGCTCAATCTGCATCTGTTCGCGCAGTTTCGCGTCCAGTGCTGAAAGGGGTTCATCGAGCAGTAGCAGGCGCGGCCGATTGACCAGTGCACGCGCAATGGCAATGCGCTGGCGCTGTCCACCTGAAAGCTCTTCGGGAAAATGCCTGGCCTTATCGGGCAGCCGTACATCGTCCAGCACCTTGGCTACGCGGTGGTCGATCTCACTTTTCTTTACTCCGGCCATGCGCAGCGGAAAAGCGATATTGTCGGCCACGGTTAAATGCGGGAAAAGTGCGTAGCTCTGGAAGACCGTATGCACCGGACGCTTTTCCGGCGGCAGCGAGAGCAGAGATTTACCTTCCAGCAAAATATCTCCGCTGTCCGGCGTATCAAAGCCCGCAATAGAGCGCAGCAGTGTGGTTTTGCCACAGCCAGACGGGCCCAGCAGGGTGAAAAACTCCCCGGCCTGTACCTGCAAGCTGACGCTGCTGAGCGCCTGAAAGTCGCCAAAGCGGCGTGACACGTTAACAATTTCCAACACGCCTGGGAGACTCTCCTTTGGCCCAAAACAGGGGGTGGTTAAAAACCGCGCTAATGTCGGGCTAAGTGTGCCTGTCGTCAATACCTTAGGCAAAATATTTTTACTGTAGACCGGTTGTCCGGTGCCATGCGCGCTTGCCGGTTAACTTCTCTTAACTATACGCTCGGATAGTCTTTGGCTACACTCGGCCAATAACCCTAATAAATTCGAGGTATGTCATGCTCTCGCAAATGGACGATTATCCGTTGCATCAGGTCGCGGATGTAATGCGCTTTGTCGGCACGTCTGATCGCAATTTTTACGACCGCTATTATTTCAACATGCACGCCTCCAGCGATGACCTGTTTATGGTCATGGGTATGGGGCAGTATCCGACGCTGGGGGTGCAGGATGCGTTCGTTGTAGTGCGTCGTGGAGACCAGCATCACGTGGTACGTGCCTCCCGCGAGCTTGGCAACGATCGTATGGATACCTCGGTGGGGCCGTTGCGGGTGGAGGTCATCAAGGGCCTGGAGAAAGTCCGCTTTATTGTTGAAGAATCTGCGGACCATCCCATTGCTATGGATGTGGTTTGGGATGGCGCGATCCCGGCCTTTCTGGAGCCCCGGCAGTATATTCGCAAGCATGGCCGTGTGTTGTTCGACTCTGTACGTTTTGCTCAGACTGGTTGCTGGACAGGAAGCCTGCGGGTGGGAGATGAAACCTTTGACGTGACTCCTGATCGCTGGAAGGGAAGCCGCGATCGATCGTGGGGAATTCGTCCGGTGGGTGAACACGAGCCGCCCGGGATTCACGCCGGTACCGCCGTGATGGAGGGCATGTGGAATTACTGCCCCATGCAGTTCGATGACTTTTCCATTCTCTATATTCTCAACGAGCACAACGATGGTACCCGGGTGCTGGAAGAAGCGGTTCGGGTTTGGAATGACCCGGAACGCGAGCCGGAATGGTTGGGTCGCCCGGAACACGAACACAACCTGGTCGTTGCTAAACCATACCAGACCTTTATTGATTCGGCGGTCATCCGGTTTCCGGAGGCACCCGAAGGCCCTCTTGAGGTGAAAATCACGCCGCTGACTCATGTATGGGTCATGGTGGGTACCGGCTACGGTCTGGAAGCGGATTGGAAGCACGGCATGTATAAGGGCAAGCAGGTGGTGGAGAGCTTTAGCCTGGATATGGAGGCGGATAAAGACCGCATGTTTGGTCTGGTCGACAACGCGGCCCGTTTCGAGCTCAATGGGCAAGTGGGTTACGGCCTGTTTGAATATGGTTTTTTCGGCGACTTTGACCGCTATAACGTGAAGTAACGGGATTGGATTATGGCGAATATCGACGCAGTACTGTTTGATTTTGGCGGCGTATTTACCCTGTCACCCTTTACCGAGTTCGATGCCATTGGTCAGCGGATGGGGGCCAAGCCGGGACAGATCCACGAGATCATGTTTGGCAGCTACCACGAAGACGGCGACCATCCCTGGCATCAGGTTGAGCGCGGCGAAATCTCTCTGGATGAGTGTCGCTCGGCGATTCTTGCGCTGGCAGAAACACAGCATGGTATCGCGCTGGATATTTATGAAATTTTCGGCGCCATGCCCCGCGATGGTGGCATTCGCAGAGAGTTTGTCGACAAAGTGTCTGAGTTGAAGGCCCGTGGCTTAAGGCGCGCCATCATTACCAACAACGTTAAAGAGTTTGCCGATGGTTGGCGTTCGCTGCTGCCGGTGGATGATCTGTTTGAGCTGGTGGTAGATTCCTGCATGGTTGGTCTGCGTAAACCCAATCCGAAAATCTTCGAGTTGACGCTGGATCGCATGGGAATTGATGATCCGTCGCGCGCTGTCTTTCTCGACGATTTTGGCGCCAATATCGATGCCGCCCGGGCATTGGGACTGCAGACGGTTCACGTGACTGACGATATTCCAGCGGCGATCGCAGAGCTGGATGCGTTGCTGAGCTGAAGAATGTTGTTGCCGGCCAGCCTACCGAACGACGACCTGGCCGCGATAAATCTGTTTGCTGTGTTTTGCTTGCGCAGGCTCTGCGGTCGGCGTTGCTTGCTTGCTGATCTTTTGCCCGCGGTAGGTTATTTCTGTTGAGCGTGTTTGTGCTGCGTGTTCAGTTGTGTCCACACTTGATGCATAAGGTATGTCCGTCAGCCGCATCAGTTTGGTAATGGTATTGCGGGTAAACGGGTTGCGGCTGCGGTGCCCGATATCACCAAGACTCAATAGCAAATCCGGATCCGCGAGCCGTATCCTCACCCCGAACTCCGACTGAATGGGCAAGCGCAGCTGCTGTAGCAGTGCCACCATCTCATGGCTGTAAAACATAAAGATTCCTTGCGCTGTACGGTAGAGCGATCGGCACAATGCCGTCGACAATCTGTAATTGCAGCAACAACCATTCAATCTGCAATCACACCCAGGGCTGGCCGGAGTAACGCAAGAAGTGTTCCAGCGCTAAACGGTGATAGCGACGGGCTGTGGTTGTAAAAACTGCCCGCTCGCGGGGCAATGTTGGAATAGCGCACCAATTTGGTGGTATGTCATGCGATGCAGGGTTGGTGCGAATCGAGAGAAGAGAGGAGCGTGGACGAAAACGAAATGGGGGGGCAGCCATCTGCCCCCGAGCGTGTATCAGCCTAGGCTGTCTTCCGCGACAAAATACTGCGGATCCTCAATCACGTTTACTTCAACCAGATTGCCGGCTTTGCGCAGCAGCTTCTTGCATTCGGTGCTCAGGTGAACCAGATGCAGAGTTTTGCCAGCGTTGAGGTAGCGTTCTGCCAGTGAGTCGATAGCTTCAAGGCCCGAGTGGTCAGCAACGCGCGAGCGAGCAAAATCGATAACCACATCGTCCTTGGCTTCTTTCGGGTCAAACTGCTCTAGGAAGGACGTTACTGAACCGAAAAACAGCGGCCCGATAACAGCGTATACGGTTGAGCCTTTGTGATCTTCGCGCTTCTCGACACGAATATGCTTGGCGTTTTCCCAGGCAAACACCAGGGCTGATACGATAACGCCAACCACAACAGCTACGGCGAGGTCGGTGGCGACGGTAACGGCAGATACCAGCACCAGTACCAGTGCGTCCTGCTTGGGCACTTTATGCAGGATGCGAAAGCTACTCCACTCAAAGGTGCCAATCACCACGATGAACATAACGCCGGTCAGCGCTGCCAGTGGAATCTGTTCGATCAATGGTGACGCAACCAGGATAAACGCCAGCAGAAAGAGCGCGGCGCTGATGCCGCTCAATCGACCGCGACCGCCGGAGTTCACGTTGATCATGCTCTGGCCTATCATCGCGCAACCGCCCATGCCGCCGAAAAAGCCGGTGACGGTGTTGGCCACACCCTGGCCGATACATTCACGGTTACCGCGACCACGGGTTTCGGTAATTTCGTCAACTAGGCGCAGCGTCAGCAGCGATTCGATCAGGCCGATCGCGGCGAGAATTACCGAGTAGGGGAAAATAATGCTCAGGGTTTCCCAGTTCAGCGGCACCATCGGGATATGAAAGCTGGGCAGGCCGCCGGCTATCGAAGCGACATCGCCGACAACGCGGGTATCGAAGTTCATGCCAATGACCAGCAGGCTCACCACGACAATCGCGGCCAGTGAAGAAGGAATGGCGCGGGTCAGTTTTGGCAGGAAGTGAATAATGGCCATGGTCAGTACGACCAGACTGAGCATTGTGACCAGGTCGTTACCGCCCATCCAGGCAATATCAATTACAGAGCCTTCCAGCGAAGTGCCGGTCAGCCAGCCTGCTTCGCCTGGGTTGCCAAACTGCTGCAGTTGCGCAAGGAAGATGACGATGGCGAGCCCGTTAACAAAGCCCAGCATAACCGGATGGGGCACCATGCGGATAAACTTGCCGAGCTTGAATATACCCGCGCCAATCTGGAGTATCCCCATCAGTACGACAGTGGCAAACAGGTATTCCACACCGTGATCTTTCACCAGAGCAACCATGACCACAGCGAGCGCGCCGGTTGCACCGGAAATCATGCCCGGTCGGCCACCAATGCAGGCGGTAATCAGGCCCACCATAAAGGCGGCATAGAGGCCTACCAGGGGTTCAACGCCGGCGACAAAAGAAAACGCGACGGCTTCGGGCACTAGGGCCAGGGCCACCGTCAGACCAGAAAGCACGTCGTTTTTGGTTGAAGCGACGCGACTGGGAGAAATTTCAAACATGAATTACCCACGCTGTAACTACTGTATGAAGCCGTGCCACGGCACGGAAGAAAACCTATCGGCAGGAGTGGTTATTATTTCGGCGAAAGGAAAGGTCGCGTATTTTACGGCTTAGCGCCACTGGTTACAATGTAAACAATAGCGGAGGGCAGCGTGTGAGCAAGGCATACCATATCTCAGAAGACCAGTTTGTACGCGCTAACTGGCATGCCCAGCGTGGCCGACGTGGGGTCTTGGTGCTTGCGCTATACGCTGTGCTCGCGTTATTCCCGCCCGTGATGGGCTTTGCTTCGGCGGCCATAACAGCCACCGTGGTTGTGGCCGTGCTACTGGCGGTGTTCTGGCAGATAGTGCTGCCAGGTATTCACCGTTGGCGTTATCGTCGACTCTATCGACAGAATCCTCTGCTGCACAAAGAACAGCGGCTGAACATATTGCCCACCGGGTTTGTGTTGAGCTCAGACAACGGCGAATCTCGCTATCAATTGGCAGAACTAAAGAAAGTCGCGGTGCTGGAAGACATGGTGCTGGTTTACCCGACGACTACCCTGTTCCATATCATTCCCGTCGACCTGTTGGATGATTTTGCGCTGGCACAGTTTCGGGGGCTGGCCTGAAGCGGTCAGGGCTCAGGTGGTGTTTACGGGGCGCAGCAGCGGAATAAGCGCAAACGCCAGGCCAATGACCGCCATAATCGTTGCCAGCGCGGTGTTGTAGCTGCCAGTGGTTTCATTTACCCAGCTGATAAAAGGCGCGCAGGCGACGATTAGTGGCACCAGCAGTGGGTTCATCATGCCCATGACCTGGGCAAATTTCTGCTGGCCGAAATAGCTGCCAATCAGCGCGCCCCAAACCGGTATGGCGCCGCCACTCGACAGGCCAATAAACGCTGCAGCCGTCAGCATCAGGTAAAAGTCGGGATTTCCCCAGAGCAAGGCGCAGGCAATAATCAATGTCGCCAGCGGCAGCATCAAAGCCTTGCGCGGGCCGAGCGTGTCTGCGGAAAGGCCAAACAGGATTTTTCCAATTACGCTGAAACTGGCGGCCACCGACATCAGCCAGGCGGCGGTGGTGGGGCTTGTGCCTTGATCTACCGCCATAGGGATCAGGTTGATCGTCAGGCCATTAAACCCTGCAAAACAGATACTGATGCAGATGCCAATCAGCCAGAAATCTCGACTGGTCAGAATCTCGCGCCAGTGATTGCCGGTCGGCGCCGGGGCCGGTGCGTCTTTTGCGGCTTCCGGTCGGTCCCGGTACCAGCGCAGAATAACGGGCAGGGCCGCCAGCGTAATACAGCCCAGTACCGCATAGGCCGCACGCCAACCGTGAGTCACGATGACCCAGGTAATCAGCGGCGGAAACGAAAACGACCCGAAGGACATGCCAATGGCGGCAATGCCCAGCGCCTTGCCGCGACCCGCTTCAAACCAGTTGGACACCGAAGTGTTGGCCGCCAGTGCGCCAAACAGGGTGTTGCCGACGCTCCAGCTCACCGCGTAAATCACCGCGATATGCCACCATTGGTTAATGGCTGTCATCGCGAAAAAGCCCAGGCTAAGCGCGATACAGCCCAGCATAATCAGCTTTTTCGGGGAGTGGCGCGACAGCCACAGGCCGGCAAAGGGAGATATGAATCCTGAAGCGATCATCGCGATACTGGCGGTTACACCCAGAACCTGCGCACGCGACAAGCCAAATGCTTCACTTAGTGGCAGCGCAAACACGCCGTACAGCGCATTGGTGCCGCCAGTGACAATCGCGTGCATCATCATCGCCAATGCCACGATAACCCAGCCGTAGTAAATGCCGTTGTTTTGGAGAGTCGTAGGGCGCACGGGTTTGTTCCTCGCGAATTCACGGCACTGTAACAGCTTGGTAAGATCAGGCAGCGTGACCATTCGTTAAGATGCGCTCAGACAACTCACCAGAGGAATTCACCGTGGTTGAATACGATTACGTCAAAACCAAACGGGCCGACGTAAAGCCCATTCCGCAGGAACATTTTGGCGCCATAAAGAAAGTCATGAAATGGGTTACCGCCGCCAATGTCTGGGTATTTAAGAAATCGAAGGGCCGACTCTGGAAGAATTTCCCGGGCGGTTATCCGATCTGTGTGGTGGGTATGAAAGGCGCCAAAACTGGCGCTTGGCGGGAGATTGCCCTGATCCATCTGCCCGAAGGCGATAATGTCTATTTGGTGGCCTCGCAGGGAGGCATGGACCGGCACCCGGTGTGGTACCACAACATTGCCGCGAATCCCGATATCACCGTGATGTTTGGCGGCAACACCCGCAACATGCGTGCGCGACAGATCAGTGACGAAGAAAAAGCCGCCGCCTGGCCCCATCTGTGCTCCCTGTACCCGGATTTCGACGAGTACCAGGCCCGCACAGACCGCAATATCCCCGTGTTCCTGTGTGAACCCGTGAAATAAAAAGACGGGGTCGTATCGAGTATTTTTTGAGCAGTCCGTGCTGTTTGGTTTTGGTTGCCGGTTTGTGCGGGTATTGCCAACGGATAGCGCAGATAGAGAGGCCTTACTAAAAACCTCGATGCGACCCCGGTTTTTTTCCCCTAGCTTTCTGTTCAGAACTGTCGCTGTGTCCGTCACACCTGGTATCACCCCGTTCAGGAGATACCGAGATGAAAAAGACATTCGCGTTAACCGCACTGGCACTGGCTCTGGCAGCTTGCACCGTCAATCAGGACGATGCCGCGACGGTTCTTCCCTCCGAGCCCGAGGCTCAAACTGCCGTCACCATCGATGAGGATGCCAGCTCGGCACCGGAAAAACGTGAGGTTGCCGGTAAGGGGGCGGGAAAGCTGCAGCCAAAGTCGATGATGGCCGATTCCAGCCACCCGGTGGCCGCGCAACGTCTGGCGCCGTCTATTCACCCGCAAGGTCACTACCATCATCGTTTGCCGGATTACCACCTGCCACCGCAGGGTGATCGTGAGCGCTACGAGGGTACAGCAGATAATCCGGTGAAGCGGGTTGTCGACGATCCGCTGTCTACCTTCTCCATCGACGTGGATGCGGCTTCTTTTACGGTGGCGCGACGGTATCTCAACGAGGGGCGCCTGCCACCGGTAGACGCGATTCGCACCGAGGAAATTATAAATGCACTGGCCTACCAACCCTTGGCTGGTCTGAACAAGGCACGGCCGGTGGGTGTGGAAACCCGCATTTTCAGCGCGCCCTGGAATACCGCAACGCGTCTGCTGCAAGTTCGCCTCAATGCCTGGGAGCCGCAGGCGACCGAACTGCCCGATAGCAACTATGTGTTTCTGATTGATGTGTCCGGCTCTATGCAGGGCGAAGATCGGATCGGCCTGCTCAAGCGAGCCTTTGCGGTGATGCTGGGCAAACTTAAACCTACGGATACAGTTGCGCTAGTGACCTATGCCTCGGGCTCACGCACGGTGCTGGAACCTACCAAGGCGAGCGAAAAGCAGGTTATTCAGCAGGCTCTTGCGGCGCTGACGGCAGGGGGATCAACCCATGCCAGTGACGGTATTCAGCGCGCCTACCGGCTGGCCGAACAGGCATTGATAAAAGGCGGCAACAATCGCGTGATATTGGCTACCGACGGTGATGTGAATGTGGGATTGCAAGGCGATGCATTGGTCGACCTGATCGAGACAAAGCGTGATGCGGGTATCTATCTCACGGTGCTCGGTGTTGGTCGCGGTAACTATATGGACGCCCAACTTGAGCCGCTGGCCAATAAAGGTGATGGAAACTATTACTATCTTGACGGTTTTAAAGAGGCGCAGCGGGTGCTGGTCAATGGCCTGAAAGGCACCGCATATACAGTGGCAAAAGACGTAAAGTTACAGGTGGAGTTTAACCCCGCTGTGGTCGCTGAATATCGTCTGATTGGCTATAACAACCGGCAGCTGCAACATGCGGATTTTAATAACGATGCCAAGGACGCGGGCGACATCGGTGCAGGCCACAGTGTAACTGCTCTATACGAAATAACCCTCGCCAACAGCGGCTTCCGATTTATCGACGATCGCCGGTATGGTGCGACCCGCCTAGCTCACGGCAATACCAGCGAGCTGGCTCTGGTGAAGCTGCGCTATAAGTCCCCTGAAGGCGGCAACAGTGTGCGTCGCGACCATGTGGTGTACAGCCGTGAATTAGCTGAAGTCCGGCAAGCAAACGCGGCAGTGGTGGCGGCCGGCTTCGCTGAGAAACTGCGGGGTTCATCCTACGTGAAGGGTATGGATTGGGCCGGCCTCCAGTCGCTGTTAGGCGCGCTGGATCTGTCTCGGGAAAATCACACAGACCTGAAAGAGATGGTCGAGATGGCAGCGGTATTGGCGGCGACAAACGGTTAGACAGGCCACGCTCAGGCGCAGGACTGAGGTGCTGCGCTTTTTACTGCGTGAACCGTAGTAATGCAGCGTCTGACCAACTTGTAATGGTTATCACATCGCCAAGCCTGCACTGTGTACAAAAACAATAACAGGGCATCAGGCGATGAAACGCATTTTTTGGATGTTGGTGATTGGTGGTACCGCGGTGGTGGGCTTTCAGTGGTTGACCGCCCCCGACGTTGTCGACCCACAGCAGCGTCGCCAGCTTATGCGTGAGCGTTACTACAGCACACCGGCGGTACAGCCGCCGTTTGCGACGGAAACTCGCGAGCCCTGCAGCAATCGGGTTGCTCACAAGCAGCCGTTGTTTGGCGATTTGCACGTGCACACGGCGTACTCGACCGACGCCTACGCTTTTGATACCCGGGTAACGCCGACTGAAGCCTATCGTTATGCCAGAGGCGGGGCGGTGCTTTTGCCGCCATTGAATGGCGATGGCATGGGAACTCGCGTGTTGCGTAATGAACAGCCCCTTGATTTTATGGCGGTGACCGACCACGCCGAATATATGGGTGAAGGAAGTCTCTGTCTGGATCCGGCGCAGCAAGCCTATTCCACACTGGTATGTAAGGTTTACCGGGGTGATCTAAAGCCGCCGGTGTCGCCGGTAATGCAGCCCCTTATCCGTATGCTTGCCTTCGTCATATACGGTAAAGAAAGGCCTGCCTCGGTGTGTGCGGCGGATGGCAGCGCATGTATAGAGCGCAGCGAAAGTGTCTGGCGAGATATACAGCTGGCCGCAGAACTGGCTTACGACCGCAGCAGCGAGTGCCGCTTTACCAGTCTCGTAGGTTACGAATATTCGCTGGCCGAAAAGTCCAGCAACCTGCACCGCAACGTTATTTTCGCTAACGCTACTGTGCCGCCCCTGCCGCTGAGTGCCAAAGAAGCGCCGCAGCCGTCGTTGCTTTGGCAATGGCTGGCGCAGACCTGTCTGGATAGCGCTACCGGATGTGATGCGCTGGCTATTCCACACAACAGTAACTGGAGTAGCGGGCGTATGTTTTTCCCTGAATACCCGGGGGCAGAAACACCAGCCGAAAAGCGTGACGCAGCGGTGTTGCGTCAGCGCATTGAGCGTTTGGCCGAAGTGATGCAGGTGAAAGGTGATTCCGAATGTCGACGTGGTCTTTATGGCGTGGTTGGCAGTGCTGATGAGCAGTGCGACTTTGAAAAGCTCCGCGCGCCGGATGAAGCGGCAGAAGATTGCCGCGATGGTGTCGGTGAGGGCGGTATGATGCTCAAGGGTTGTCTGTCCCGTTTCAGTTATACCCGCTATGGTCTTACACAGGGGTTGGCCGAACATAAAAAACTAGGGGTGAACCCTTTCGAGTACGGGCTCATTGCGTCTTCGGACAGTCACAATGCGACCGGTGGTGACGTAGATGAAGAGCAATACGATGGCGCCCACGGCATGGATTCCGATGCCGCAAAACGCCTGATCAAGGAATACGATGTGCCCGGTGGCATTGCGACCGGTTCGCCCCTGCGCTACAACCCCGGCGGCATCGCCGGTGTCTGGGCCGAAGAAAATTCACGACAATCCGTTTTTGCCGCGCTCAAGCGCCGGGAGACCTTTGGCAGCAGCGGCCCAAGAATTGTGCCGCGCTTTTTCGGTGGCTGGGATCTGCCCGACGACATGTGTGGTGAGGATTTGGCGCGGCAGGGGTATACCCACGGCGTGCCAATGGGCGAGGTGTTGCCGCCCAAGCCTGAGTCTTCCGATGCACCGGCTTTTGTTTTATCTGCGCTTAAAGATCCCCGCGGGAACCAACTGCAGCGTTTGCAGGTGGTGAAAGGCACGATGCGCGACGATGGGCAGATGCAGGAAACGGTATACGACGTGGCGGGTTACGCAGCGGGTGAGGCAAGTGTCGATACGGCCACCTGTGCGGTCGCCGGACCGGGTCGGAGCAGCTTTTGTACACGCTGGGTTGACCCGGATTTTGATCCGGAACGCGCTGCTGTGTATTACTTGAGGGTGTTGGAAAACCCGAGTTGTCGTTGGAGTGCCTGGCAGTGTTTGCGCGTTGAGGGCGAGCGGCCCGCTGCCTGTGGCGATCCCGATATACCGCAGATCATTCAGGAGCGGGCCTGGACTTCGCCTATTTGGTACTACCCAAACACGTAGTTGCAAGCATCTCGCCCGAGGTGAGCTGCCATACGTGCCCCTACCCGGCGCCGTTTTCAGCCTCTGGTTTACGTAGCAGGCTCTCCCGCGTCGCCTCAATTAGCAGTTCATAATCATACTTGCTGACGGTAAAGGTTTGCGCTCGATCACTGCGTTGTATTACGTGGTCGTCGCCATTTTTCCAGAAACGAAATTCGTAGTCGCTATTGCCTGCTCGTACTGACAGCACGAGCTCGGCGTCGCCTTCGGGTTTATCGGCTATACCCTGCACCCGCAGGTTTTCCAGTGAGCGTATCAGTGCTTGGACTCGGTCAGGGTCCAGTTCGTCCTCGCCGGCATCTGCCAGGTGCCAATCGCTGTCGGTTTTACGCAGATGGTAGTCGGGTCCATTCAGCTCGGTTATTGCCGACACGGCGATCAAGCGCTTGTCGAGCCAGTCTTCGTTTTGGCTGGGAAAGTCGTAATTTTGCAATGGGACGCTGTACACAGCTGTTTCATCGGCTCGCCGAAGGTGGGTTTGTCGATAGCCGGGTGAAGTGCCGAGGTAAAACTCGATCGACTTGTTGCCGTCCTGCCAAAGACTGACATGACGCTGAAACTGTTCAGGCGCAACCTCGAAGCGTTTGTGGCTGGAGGCGGTCGTTGTCTGCGGCCAGCGGGTTTGGGTCTGCTTCAGTTTGCTGAGCAAGCCTTCTATCTTGCTGGTGTTGGCTGGCAGGTTGTCCAGGTCTGGCAGGCGCCATTCTCCGTTTACCTTAGCTACATCGGCGCGATGTTTGCCGTCGTCAATCACCAAGCGTTCAGGAAGGGTGCCCGCGCTGAGCAGCGGGCGGCTCTCTGTCTGGTCTTGCGACTGGTTCGACGCGTATAGCGTAAGGGCGATCACGATCTGGAGGCCGAGTAGAATACCCAGCCAGAATAAAGCTTTTTTCATGGCGTGCCTCATACGTTGATAATCAATTGGCGATAGCGGTGTTCACGATTGCGTCTGCGGTGACGCTGCACCAGGGCAATGGTTATCAGAGCAAAGCCGGCAAACGCGTAGTTCAGGTATTCCCAGAGCATTTGTGTGGTTGTGCCCATAGGGGGAAGGGTGCGGTTAAAATGACCGCGTCCGCGGATACTCAGCAAACCGCTGTCATCCAGCGCCCACTCGACAGTGTTGGCCGCCAGCTGCAGGCTGTTTAGGTACTCGCTTCGCGCAGCGCTGGAAGCCAATCCGATAGCCTGATCGCTCAAGAAATCGTTGGAGCTGAAAATGATCAGTCGTGCGGATTCCGGTGAATGCTTGATGGCTGCGCTCGCAGTGATTGCATCATCAGGGTTTTGTGTTGTGGCCTCATTGCTTGCCTCGTCGTCTGCTGTTTCGGGCGTTAGCACAGGCGAATCCTTGTCTGCAAAGTATGATGTGAACCTCCCTGTCAGGCTGATCCCGAGTACTTCACTGCCGGTTTCGTCAGTTGGGGTGAAGGTGCTGGTGCCACTTGAGTCGACGTTGGGCATGACATCAGTCGAGTCGGACAGCCAAGACCCGGGGGAACTTTGCAGTAGATTTGTCGCGGCTAGTCCACTGGTTTCGTCCAGCGAGACCTTGATCGGTGAGGCCCAGGGGACCGTCAGCTGCAGCAGATCAGCTGTGACGGGGTGCTCCTGATTGAGCCCAGAACCGCGCAGATCGATAAAATACGGATAATCGAGCATACGCAATTCCTGTAGCTGAAAGCCGCCGACAGTGCGCGTGACAGGAACTGGCAGCGCTGCGTTTTGTTTGTCGAGCACCAGTGCGTTATCAATGTGCACGCCGTGATGCTTCAGCCAGTCATCCAAGCCGGAATTTACCCGACGCACTGACAGTTGTCGGCCGCTTAGATCCGATCTAAATGGCGAGCTAGCCAGCACCACGGTACCGCCCTGCATGAGGAACTGATCAACGGCAAACAGGGCTTTAGCGTCGAGGTTTTCCGGTGCAGCCAGAAATAGTAGGTCGGCGTCACCGGCTACTGCCCCATCGCTGAGATCTTCGCGCTTGACCTTCATTTCCTGAGATAGAAATTGCTCAAGCTGGCTAAACCGGCTGCCGTAACGGCTGTATTGAGGTGCGGCTTCAGGAGCGACGAAGGCAACAGTTTTAGTAAAACCGCGCGCAAAGCGTTTGATGCCCGCTTCCAGGTTACGACGAAATTCATTTTCGCTCAGATCACCCAATGGAATCTGCACATGCTGATCTTCGTCTGACAGCACCATGTAAAAGTAAAAACGTTCGTCGCTAAACAGGCTGGTGGTCATGGGCTGGAACCCGAAATCTTCAGCCAGCTGGTTTTCGAGATCGTCGGCAGTCGGATCGACAATATTGATGCTGAAGCGACCATTGGCTTTATTGGCCATGCTATCGACAACGCTGCGCACCTGTTTGCGAAATTCCCGGAGGCTGTCGGGCAGCAGTTCGTTGCTGGAAATGTAGGCGGTGAAGGTCAGTTGGTCTTGAACCGTGTCAAAGAGGTTGCCACTGGCCTGATAGCTATTCTGCACTTTGCGAATAGCCCGGGTAATATCGTGCTCCGGATTTCGCAGCCGTACGTCGAGGTCAGTTTCTGAGCCTGAACGAACTTCGATGAGATCCTGAAAGCCCAATACCTCATGTTCGTCCCCATATTGCACCAGCACATTGAAATAGGAACTCACAATAGCGGCTTCGTAGCGGTCTGCTACCTGAAACGGGGTGGGCTGAATGCCGTAGCGCTGGTTGGCTTCTTCCTCTTGTTCAGGGTTGCGAGCAGGGTCAATAAATTCCACTCGCAACCGGTCACCTCCAACTACCGCGTATTCACGCAGCAAGTCTTTTAGTTGTGGTGCCAGTGGTGCTAGTAGGGGGTGTGTCTTGGCGCTGAAATAGCCGCGCAAAAGCAGAGGCTCTTCGAGTCGATCGAGATAGTTCTCGGTGGCCTGCGACAGCGAATACTGATTGCCTTCGGTGGCATCTACCCGCAGCGGCAGCTGTCCTATCCAGAAGTTTGCTGCTAGAGCGTTCAATGCAATGAGTGCTGTCATATTTCGCCAATAGCGGTGATGACTGGAGCGGCCTGTATTGGTCCAACGCTGACGTTCCAGCACGAAGGTGTTCAGTACCAGAAATACGACGATCAAGCTCAGGTAGTAGTAAAGGTCGCGAAAATCGATCACACCGCGGGTAATGGAATCAAAGCGAGACCCGGTACCGAGACGTCGCAACCACTCGCCGAGCTGTTGGCCTGCAAAATCGGTAAGCGCTGGATTGCCCAGCATATAGAGTGCAGCGCAAAGGGCTGTGGCGCTGATCAGGCTGACAATGGGGTTGTCACTTCGGGCAGACACAAACAGACCGATGCTGAGATAGGTGGCGCCGAGCAAAAAGGTGGCAAGGTAGCCTCCGAGTACCGGCCCCCAATCGAGGTCGCCCATTAACGCCACGCTAAATGGGAGCGGCAGAGTGATTAGCAGAGCAATCAGCAGTAGCGCGAGGCAGCCAGCAAATTTACCAACGACAAAATGCCACAAAGGTACGGATTGTGTGAGCACATGTTCGATTGTGCCGCTGCGTTTTTCCTCACTCCATAGCCGCATAGTAAGCGCGCTGGCTAGAAAAATTAACAAGATAGGCATCCACTCAAAGAGAGGGCGCACATCGGCGATATTCCGGGCAAAGAAAGCTTCTCCCCAAAAAAACACAAAAAGGCTCACGGCCGCAAAGGTGGCAAGAAAAAGCCACGCCACAGGTGAGGCGAAAAACAGCGTGATTTCCTTTTGTGCTATGCGCTTTATCGTGGGCAGATGTCGATCAGGCTGCATTGCTCTGTGCCTCCTTCTGCTGAACCTGGTTTTGTTTAACTGATTCACTGCCGGACGCGGCTTGGCTTACTTCCCGAAACAGCGTTTCCAGATCACGGTGTTCGGCCTGAAGCTGGTAGAGGTCTGCGCCGGCGTTTATCAGCTTGCGCGACAGCTCCGCGCTGACTGGGGTCAGGTCTGCCTCGCTATGCAAGCGCAAGCGAAAACGCTGCTGTATACCCGTCGGGTTGAGAGTCTCAATATGTTCTATGCCGGCGATGTCGTTGCTGGCGATGTTGAGATCGTTCATCGTGGCAGACGTGCTCACCAGTAGATGATTGCTGTGGCGCAGGCTGTCCAGTTGTTCGTCGACCTTGAGTTGGCCCTGGCTGAGAATCAGCACGCGCTCGCACAGTGCTTCTACCTCTTGCATGATATGAGTGGAAAGAATCACCGTGGCTTGTTGCGCAAGTTCGCGTATCAGCGCACGCATATGTTCGGTTTGGGTGGGATCAAGGCCGTTGGTGGGTTCGTCGAGTATCACTAGCTTGGGGCGTCCGAGCAGCGCCTGTGCCACGCCCACTCGCTGGCGATAGCCTCGCGACAGCGTATTGATGGCGGCGAGCAGCTTCTCTGTCAGTTCTGTTGCCCGGACAACCCGGCGGATTTCTTCAAACTTGTGATTGCCTCGCAGGCCTTTAAGTTCAGCGGCGTAGTCGAGGTAGTCGGCCACCGACATCTCCGGGTAAACCGGGAGATTTTCCGGCAGGTAGCCCAGCTGTGCCTGAATGGCTTTGGGGTTTTCGGCCAAGCTGAACTGGCCCATGCGCACACTTCCCGTGCTGGGTTCCAGGTAGCCGCTTAGCATTTTCATAATTGTGGTTTTACCGGCACCGTTGTGGCCTAGCAGGCCGACAATCTCGCCGGGCTCAATGCGGAAGCTCACCTTGTCGACCGCAACAAAATCGCCGTAGTGACGGCTGAGCTGGCTGACATCCAGCATAAATCCTCCTTCGCTTGGTTGAACGGATTGCAGGGCCGTTCAAAGCGGCGGAGGACGGGCGGGCCGGGGCATGTTGTTAGTCGTCTGGCAAAGCACCGTTGTTGTCATTTTCGTTCAACCACACACCGAGACTGAGTAGCTAGTAGAGCCTTGTTCCGGTTGACTATTGAATTGTTCAATAAATAGGGACGGTTTTCTGGAGTTCAATACCTCGATGTTTGTCCGTATGATGGATTTTTTGTGAAGGAGAGCTCCATGGCCTCAACCCTGAACCTGATCGGCTCGCTTGCCGCCTCCTCTGCGGCATTGTGGCGTGGAACCATGAGTCGACCAGCGGCGCGGCAGCCGGTTAAAACCCTTCAGCTCTATGAAATGGAGAACTGTCCATACTGTCGGCTAGTGCGCGAGGTGCTGACCGAGCTTGAGATTGATGTCTTGATCTATCCGTGCCCGAAACGCGGCGAGCGCTTTCGGCCCGAAGCAATACGGCTGGGTGGGAAGGCGCAGTTTCCCTTTCTGGTAGACCCCAACACAGACCTCCAGCTCTACGAATCGGCAGATATCATTGCCTATCTCTACACCACCTACGGGGAGTGCAAGATTCCTTCAATGTGGCGACTGAAACTGGTTGATACCACGTCGTCCATGCTGGCCTCGGGGCTGCGCACTACCAAGGGCATGTTTGCGCGACCTTCCTCTCCCGCGCAGAAGCCTTTGGTGCTGTGGGGCTTTGAATCGAGTCCTTATGCGCGATTGGTGCGTGAGCGCCTGTGTGAATTGGAAGTGCCTTATATTATTCGCAATATTGGTAAAGCCCAGTGGCAAGACTTTGCGCTTACGCCTATTCGCAATCGGCTATGGCCGGACTTCGAGCATCTCAGCGAGAACCGTCAGGCCCTCAAGGCGAAAACGGGGCAGGTGATGGCGCCTTATCTGGAAGACCCGAACTCGGGGGTGTCGATGTTTGAATCGGATGAAATCATCGACTACCTGGACGAAACATACGGCCGACTGACCTAGTTGGGCAGCCATAAAACCGTCACACTGTTCTGCTAATGTCTTCGCCTCCAACATATGGCTTATGTTTGAGGTAGTGTTGTGCCCATTAATCGTCGCGCCTTTCTTTCTCGAATGGGGCTTGCAGGAGCGGGTGTTGCGACGCTGGCTGCCTGCAACGACTCCGGCAGTTCAGGCGCCGCGCCGGCTACTGAGAATGTGCCCGACGTTCTGACCTATCGCGCCACTGGTCGCTTACAGGTGTCTGATACAGGCCGAAATCTGAGCTTTACTGTCGAGGACTCGAATTTCCCGGGCGATACCGCGCCGCTGGACGCTCAATTTGATATTGCCGTGCATGGGCTGATGGTCGACAGTATGTTCTGGCGCCACCGGGTGGGGGAGCGCGATTACCTGATGCAGTGGCTGCGTGTACCAGCGGAAAAAGCGGCGCTGACCGTTGACGGACAGTGGTTGAATAGCTTTGGTTTTCAGCTGACCCTGAGCGACGGCGCGTTTGCGCTGAGCTGGTCAGGGCAGGGTGCATTGCCCAATGGTTTTGCTGGTCAGGATGATTTGTCCGAGCAGCCCTTCCAGCAGGGTGTCGCTGCTGGTGATCCCGGCGCCAACTCACTGATTCTCTGGACTCGGCTGGCCTCAGCCCAGCAGGTTGACTGGGAGGTGGCGCGAACGCCGGATTTTGCGCAGCTTGTCGCGGCGGGGAAAACGGTTGTGCGCAGCGAGGCTGACTATACGGTAAAGGTTGTTGCCACTGGCCTGGAGCCTGATCAGACCTACTACTACCGCTTTCAAACGGCGTCCGGCGCGTACTCGCTAGTCGGGCGGGCGCGAACCCTGCCCGAAGCAAGTGCACAGGTGGAGGGGCTAACCTTTGCCGTGGTGTCCTGCGCCAGTTATCCCCATGGCTACTTTATTGGCTACCGCAATATTGCACGGCGCGATGAAATAGACTTTGTTATCCACCTCGGCGACTACATATACGAGTACACCGAAGCCCAGTACGGCAACGACGCGGTGGTGGCTCAGGGCCGCACCTACGCCAGTGATAATCAGGTCGAAATTGTCACTCTGCAGGACTACCGGGCCCGCTATCGCCGTTATCGCGAAGATCCCGATCTGCAAATGCTGCACGCGCGGTTCGCATTTATCACTACCTGGGATGATCACGAAACCACCGACAACAGTTTTGACCCGGATGGTCGAGGTGCCGGCGGCGGCGCGGTAAATCATAGCCCTGCAACGGAAGGCGAATGGGAAATCCGCAAAGCCACCGGCGTTCGGGTCTACAACGAATGGATGCCAATCGCCGATATTGCAGACCCCTTTGATCCGCAGATTCACCGCAGCTTTGTGTTTGGCCGTCTGCTGGAGCTGATGATGCTTGATACCCGGATAGGTGGCCGCCACCAACAGCCCGATATTGTCCACGAGGATTATCACGATGCGAATCGACGACTGCTAAGCCCGCTGCAGGAGGCTTGGCTGCTGGAACGACTGGGCAAAGCTAAAGGTACCCGTACCTGGAAGATGCTGGGGCAGCAAGTCATGATGGCTCCGTTTCAGGGGCCGCCCCTGCTGGCTGAGCAACCTTCTTCCCCACCCTCCGGGCCAGTCTCGCCGGAATGGGTAAACGTGTTAAATACCGATGGCTGGGACGGCTATGCCGCCAGTCGACAGACCCTGTGGGATGCTATTGAGAACCAGCAGATTGATAACGTGGTGGTGCTCACCGGAGATATTCATACTTCTTGGGCTATGGAGTTGCAGCAGCCGGTACTGGTCAATGCCGCCGTGCTCAATACTAACCCCGGGATTGAGCCGCTGGTAGAGCTACAGGGGCCAACCTATGGCGTGGAGTTTGTAACCCCCTCGATTACCTCGCCGGGGCTGGAGGCAGCGGTGCCTTCCGAGACGGGTATCACCGCACTGGAAGAAACTCTCAAGCTCTATAACCCCCATATCCATTACAGCAACTTGAGTGAGCGTGGCTACGTGGTGCTGGAGGTGACGCCGACGCACTGCCGCGCCAGCTGGTATCACCTGCGCGACGTAACGGATTCGGAGAACGATGGTGAAGTGCTGGCGGCGCGCTATCGTGTGCGAAATGGTGAAAATTCCCTGCAGGCGGAGCCCCTTTCCTGACGGCAGACGCTATGTTGCAGTTTTCGGGTAGAATGACGCCGCTCTTCTACTCTGAAATCTGGATTACTTATGTCGCAGTTTGAGAACGTCACTATTATTAAAGCCGCCAATCTTTACTTTGAGGGCAAGGTCAGCAGCCGCACGGTGCTATTTGCCGATGGCAGTCGCAAAACCCTCGGGCTGATGCTGCCCGGTGAATATACCTTTGGCACCGAAGCCGCCGAGGTGATGGAGATTCTGGCCGGTCAGCTTAAAGTGCGTCTGCCGGGTGAAGACTGGAAAAACATTGTCGGTGGCCAGAGTTTCGATGTGCCCGCCAATGCCAAGTTTGATTTGATTATCGAAGCGCCAACCGATTACTGTTGTACTTATATCGAATAATCCGGGTCTTCGCTTGCGACTGTTCTGGTTACTGAATCTTGCCTCTGGCTTTTTGATACTCGCAACCCTGCTGCCGCTGTGGCGGCGGGAAGTGTGGTGGGTGCGGGGCTGGGATTTTCCGCGCTTGCAGTTGGCGTGGCTGGCCGGCGTACTGCTGCTGTTACAGATTGCGTTGCTGGACATCACGTCAACCCTGGGGCTGGGGCTTATTTTTGCCACTGCCGCCTGCCTGGGCTATCAGCTCTGGTGGATCTTTCCCTATACCCCGCTAGCGCGTCGGGAAGTGCTGTCCAGCGATACATGTGATGAGCGCAACAGCCTGGCCATGCTGACCGCCAACGTGCTCACCACTAACCGACAGGCCGCGCGTTTTCTGGCGTTAGTTGACGAGATGTCGCCAGATATCGTGGTTACTCTGGAGTCTGATGCCTGGTGGCAGGATCAGCTCGACGCTCTGGAGCCACGCTATCCCCATACACTGAAATGTCCGCTCGATAATCTATACGGTATGCATGTGTATTCCCGCCTGCCGCTGCACGACGCGCAGGTGGACTATCTGGTGGAAAACGATGTTCCCTCGATGCACGCCATGGTGGAGTTGCGGTCAAAGCAGTATGTGCGTGTGCACTTCCTGCATCCAGCGCCGCCGAGCCCGACCGAGAATGAAGCCTCATCGGAGCGAGACGCGGAGCTGATCATGGTGGCCAAAAGCCTGGACGGGTATCGCAAGCCGGTGGTGGTTACTGGCGATCTGAACGATGTGGCCTGGTCCGAGACTACGCGGCTGTTTCGCAAAATCAGCGGACTGCTCGATCCTCGTGTAGGGCGCGGTATGTACAACACCTACCACGCGGGCCTGCCGTTGGTGCGTTGGCCGCTGGACCACCTGTTCCACAGCGAGCATTTTACCGTACGTTCTCTGCGACGGCTCGCACCCTTTGGTTCGGATCATTTTGCGCTCTACGGGAAACTGGTGCTGGACAGCCGTTACGTAGGTGAGCAGGACGGGCTGGAGTCTGACAAAGACGATGAGGCCTGGGCCGAAGAAAAGCTGGCCCAGGAAAATGTTGATCCGTCAGACGTCCCCGTCCCTCGCGTCTGAGCGCGCAGCTTGCAGAGCTTGCTTGAGCAGGCGTTCCAGCATCATCAGGCAGGCGATGGGAATAAGAAAACTAACCCCGAATCGTAAAAATAACAGCCAGCCGGTGACCGACCAGTCGCCTTCTGTTGCCGATAGCGCCATCAGAATGAGCGGCCCGAACACAAACACCAGCGTCGGTACGTAACGCCACAGATAATAATCGCGACTGGCAGAGATCTTCTGGTCGGAACGCCGATAACAATACAGTGTTATCAGTACAGTGCCGATGCCTACCATGATGCTGTAAAAGGTGCTGAACAGGCCGCTCATCACCGTCAATACAGCGCCGAGCAGTAGGCTGATAAGAGCAGTCGAGGTGAGTGCACGCAGAATCTTTAGCTGTTTAGTTGTCATCGATTCACCTCTGGTTGGCCCGATTGTGCCGCGCGGATGGGGTAATTGTTGATCCAGTGCACGTTTTCATTGTGTATGGTGGCAATAAGCCCCCCAATGTCAAGGACATAGGCTTGAAAATTCAAGGAGATAATGCGATGTTAGCCCGCAATCCAAAAACTGTTCACAGTATGTGAAGATGGGGGTTGTCATGACAGCTTTTAAATCGCTTCCAGGGATGCGTGGCCTTGCGGTGGCGGCTCTTCTGGTTGGGTCGGTGCTACCCGCGCTGGCGGAAAATAACTGGTACGTTGGTGTTGAATACGATCGGGTCAATCTCGATGACTCGGAAGGTCGCCTGTTCACGCAGGGACAATTGGCAAACGGCAGCCTGTGTCTGCCTATTATCAACGTTGATCCAAGCGGCGGTACCTGTACGTCGACACTCGGCACGTTTGAAGATATCGAAACCAAATTCGACGATGACAACGGTTTTGCCTTGTCATTGGGCTATGATTTTGAAGGTCTGGTGCGTGTCGATATCAGCGCCAAACGTATGAAAAACGAAATCAGTGAGATCGGTGGCGTAAAGGTGAGCACTGGCGAGATCGAATCTACCTCGCTATTGAGCAACCTTTGGTTTGATTTTAATCGTAAGGGTGTTGTTCAGCCGTATGTTGGTTTGGGCGTAGGCGCAAGCGAGATTAAATCTGATGATGGCGACGATACTGTGTTGTTCGGACAGGCTGGTTTGGGTTTGAACTTTAAAGTTTCTGACGAATTTATGATTGATCTTGGCGGTCGTTATTTCGACAGCCGCCAACCCGAGTTCGATAACTCGACCATTGAATACAGCGGTACCAACCTGGTGTTAGGTGTGCGCTTTAATTTCCCCGGTGAAGTGCGTGAGCGCACGGTGATCCGCTTTATTGATTCTGACGGCGACGGTGTTGCCGATAGTCGCGATCAGTGCCCGGGAACCCCGCCGGGTACACCGGTAAACGAAAATGGCTGCGCCGACCTGGATGGCGATGGTGTCATTGATCCCCAGGATCGCTGTCCAGGCACCCCGCTGGGAACGCCGGTTGACGAGTATGGCTGTTCTGACAGCGATGGCGACGGGATCGGTGATCATCTGGATTCGTGTCCCAATACTCGCGCAGGTGAATCCGTTATGACCAATGGTTGTGCGGTTCAGCAGTCAGTGATTCTGGAAGGCGTTAACTTCGGGTTTAATAGCGCCAAACTGCAGGTTAATGCGCAGCGTATTCTGGATCTGGTGGCCAGGTCCTTGCTGGATTCGCCGAGCTTCGTGGTTGAGCTGCAGGGTCATACCGATAACGTAGGTACCGATAGCTACAACCTGATGTTGTCCCAAGATCGGGCCAACGCGGTCAAGGCTTATCTGGTGGGTCGCGGTGTTGCCGCTGACCGGATGGTTGCCCGCGGCTATGGTGAGCGTCAGCCCATCAAGGACAACAGCACCGAGGAAGGTCGCGAGCGTAACCGTCGCGTTGAGATGAAGGTGCTGGCAGAGCGATAAGCCCATTTGGTTCATTGCGTGTGTCTGCGAGCACATAGGCATAAAAGCCCTCTTAGGACGGCTTTTTTTTGGTTCATCGTAAAGCGAGGTGGATAGGCTATGGTGTTATTGGCGCACGCTTATACCGTTGCATAGCGATGGTTGAAGCACTCGATTTCCACTTGACGTTAAAAGGGTCGCTAATCGGAGATCCCGGCGTGCCATCGGTGATTGCGGTTTGTGGTGCTGCCTAACGTCAGTCGGCTTTCACAAATTCCAGTAAGCGATTATTGGCCGGCATGGCGTGGTCATGTCGCAGCGAAATATCCTGCGCCAGCGCTAGCTCGCAGATCCGTTCAAAATCTCGAATACCGCTGCCGGGGTCACGCTGTCGCAGCCATTGATCAAACTCAGCATTGCTGTCACTGGTGTATTTGCCTTCATAGTTGAAGGGGCCGTACAGGCAGAACGTGCCGCCGTGGCGCAGTACACGGCCCAGACCGTGAAAAAACGCTTCGACCTGATGCCAATGCATAATGTGAACCGTGTTAGCGGAAAAAACAGCATCAGCGCTGCTGACCGGCCAGGGCGCACAAACCTCCAGCTCGATGGGCGGCAGCAGATTGGGCAGGCCGGCATCCTCGCACCAGGCACGGATGCCCGGTAGGTAGTCCGATTGATCTGACGGCTGCCAGCGTAGATGGGGTAACTGCCCGGCGAAGTGCGCGGCATGCTGCCCGGTACCACTACCCACCTCGAGTACGTACTGACAGCCGGCAAGTGCCTCGCGCAGCACGTTCAGGATGGGGGTTTTGTTGTTTTCGCAGGCCTGCGAGAAAGGTTTGTTCATGAAAGGCTTGCCACCACTTGGCGAATCTGACTATAAAGACCGAAACCTTAAACATAGCTCAAGGACGTGTCACGTGTTAGTCAGCAATATTGAGATTATTCCCGGCAAACGAATCGCCAGCCACCTGGGTTTGGTGCAGGGTAATACCGTGCGCACCAAACACGTAGGTCGAGATCTGATGGCGGGGCTGAAAAACATTTTTGGCGGTGAATTGAAAGGCTACACCGAGCTGCTCAACGACGCGCGTGAAGAAGCGATGCAGCGCATGATGCAGCAGGCCGAGGCGATGGGCGCCAATGCGGTGATCAACGTGCGTTTTTCAACTTCGTCGGTGGCTGCGGGTGCCGCCGAGCTCTTTGCTTATGGTACTGCCGTGGTGCTGGAGTAATTGGGGTGACTGATCTCGTTGTTTTTCTGGTACTGCTAACGCTGGGTTTTGTATTTGGTCGGCTGGCGGAATCCCGGCATTTTAAATCGATACAGAAGCGCGAGCGCGAGTTGGCGACGGTGCTTGCCTTCAGTGAGCGTCTGCCGCCGCCGACGAACACGCCGCGGCGGGTGGCGTTGGTGGGCGGCAATGTGGTGATATCGGTCGATTACTTCAAAATGATTGCCGCCGGATTGCGCAGCCTGTTTGGCGGTCGAGTGCGTTCGTTCGAATCGCTGGTGGAGCGTGCTCGCCGCGAGGCCCTGCTGCGAATGAAACAGCAGGCCCTGGAGCTTGGTGCGGCGATGGTGGTTAACGTCAAGCTTGAAACGGCGTCTATTTCCAAGGGTAGCAAAGGGCAGATAGGCGCCGTAGAAGTCTATGCCTACGGCACGGCACTGATCGATATAACCTGAATGAGCAACTACGAAAACCGGCCGGTTCCGGAAGGTATCAATTACAGCCAGGAAAATCCGCTAAAGGAATTTTTCCTGTTGCTGCTGGCAGCCAGCGGTGCATTGCTGGTGTTGCTTCTTATATTGTCACTGGCGGCGCAGAAGCTCGCGCCACTGGTGCCTTTCTCTCTGGAAGAGAAGCTCGTGTCACGTTATGCCGAGCAGTTTCCTGCCGCGCCCGAGAGCGAGCGCGCGCAGCTTATTGAAAACTATCTGCAGCAACTGGCTGATCAGTTGCTGGAGTCACAGCGTTTGCCTGAAGGCCTGAACCTGAAGATTCACTACCTGCCGTCGAAGACCGTCAATGCCTTTGCTACGCTGGGAGGCAATGTCTACATACTGGACGGGTTGTTAGAGCAAATGGACAGTGAGAATGCGCTGGCCATGGTGGTGGCGCATGAAATTGCTCATATCATTAATCGCGACCCGATTGTAGCCATGGGGCGGGGGCTCACGGTATCGCTCGCGCTGGCCAGTGTTGCCGGCCTGTCAAATTCCGGTGCGGCGGACTGGCTGATTCAGCAGCTGGGCCTGGCTACGGTGATGAGTTTTACCCGCGATCAGGAACGGGCAGCAGATGCGATGGCATTGGATATGCTGCAGGCACACTATGGCAACGTGCAGGGAGCCGGGCGGCTGTTTGCCGTTATGTCCGAGGGCGGCATCGCGCCTCCGGAGCTGCTCAGTACGCACCCACTCAGTGATAAACGTATCGCCGCCATTCAGGCCTACGCACAGTCGCATCCCCAGCAGGGGGAGCCTTATCCGCTGCCGGAGTTAATACAGCAATGAAGTACTGGTTGATGAAATCGGAGCCCGATGCCTTCAGTATTGATGACCTCGCTGCTCGCCCGGGAAAGCGAGAACACTGGGACGGTGTGCGAAACTACCAAGCGCGCAATTTTATGCGTGAAATGAAAAAAGGCGACACGGTGCTGTTCTACCACTCCAGTTGTGCCAAGCCGGGGGTAGTAGGGGTGGCCAAAATCGTGCGGGAAGCCTACCCGGATTCCACCGCCCTTGATCCCGAGTCTGATTACTATGATCCCAAATCAGACCCGGATAATCCGCGCTGGTTTATGGTGGATATCCAATTTCAGAAAAAGTACAAACAGCCCGTGAGTCTGGCCGCCATGAAGGCCAATCCACTATTGGATGGCATGCGACTGCTAAAGCGCGGCAACCGTTTGTCGGTGATGCCGGTTGAGGCAGAGGAATTCCAGATCATTCGGGCGATGGCCGCTGAATGATCTGAGTTTTCGCGCGGGGCTCAGGCCTGCTCTTTCCGAGTAAATACCAGCTCGCTGGCGGAAGACTGCTTAGCCTGGTAGCTATAACCCTCCCAGTCGAACGCTTTGAGTTCCTCAACGGATTTAACCCGGTTCTTGATGATGTAGGCACTCATCAGGCCACGCGCCTTTTTGGCGTAAAAGCTGATGATTTTGTACTGGCCGTTTTTCTGATCTTTGAATATCGGCGTGACAATGTTGGCGTTCAGTGTTTTTTTCTTGACGGACTTAAAGTACTCATTGGAGGCCAGGTTAATCAGCGTTTCGGTCCTTGCCTCTCCTAAGGCTTCGTTTACCGCCTCGGTAATCTGCTGATCCCAGAATGCATAGAGGTCTTTTCCTTTGCTGTTGGCAAAGCGGGTTCCCATTTCGAGACGGTAGGGCTGAATCAGATCCAGAGGCCTCAGCAAGCCATAGAGACCGGAAAGGATACGCAGGTGCTTCTGGGCAAAGGCGAAATCGCGCTTGCCAAATTGCTGGGGGTCGAGCCCTTGGTAAACATCCCCTTTGAATGCGAGTACGGCGGGTCGGGCGTTATCCGGCGTAAACGGCGTGCTCCAGTTCATAAAACGCTGGTGATTCAGTTCGCCGAGGGCAGGGCTGATCTTCATCAAGCTGGAGATGTCGTCCGGCGACAGGCTGCGCAGCTCGTCCACCAGTTGCTGCGACTGTTCGAGAAAGTCGGGCTGGGTGTGCTCTTGGGTTGGCAGTGGAGATTCAAAATCCAGTGTTTTAGCGGGCGAAATAACCGTTAGCATCAAAACTGTCCGTAAGCTCAAGTAGTCGTGTGGAAAATAATCACTACGTTATAATGGCGGGCTTGGATATTGCCCGAGGCAGCGAATGCGAATAATAACAGCCCTGTCGTCAACTCTCGACGCCTATAGCGACACCGTCGGCAAGCTCTTGGCGTGGCTCTTGCCGTTGCTAATGCTCAATACGTGTGCCGTGGTGTTTCTGCGCTACGGGCTGGAGCAGGGCTCAACCTTTATGCAAGAGCTATCCATCTACCTGCACGCGACTATCTTCATGCTGGGCGCAGGATACACCCTCAAGCGTGATGGGCATGTGCGGGTCGACATTCTCTACCGCAAGTTCAGCCCGCGCCGTCAGGCTTGGGTCAATGCCCTGGGCACGCTGGTATTTCTGCTGCCGCTGTGCGGCTATGTGGTGCTGATCAGTTGGGATTTTGTCAGCCATGCGTGGCAGATAAAGGAAAGCTCTGCTGAACCCGGCGGCATACCTGCGGTATTTGTGCTGAAAACCCTGATTCCATTGATGGCCGTCAATCTGGCAATTCAGGGGGTGGCGGAGTTTTGCCGGTCGCTGGAGGTGCTGTTAGAGGCCGAGGCTCCCACCCATGGTTGAGTGGATTCCCCTGTTGATGTTCGCCGCCGTATGCCTGGTGCTGATTTTGGGCTATCCGGTGGCCTTCTCGCTGGCGGGTACGGCGATGTTGTTTGCGGGTGTGGGCATCATTGCCGGTTGGTTTGATCCCAGTTATCTCACGGCTCTGCCCTCGCGTCTGTTTGGCACCATCAATAATGTCACGCTGATGGCGGTACCCCTGTTCGTATTGATGGGGGTTTTACTCGAGCGCAGCCGTATTGCTGAAGATCTACTCGACACCATGGCCAAATTGTTCGGTCGTTTGCCTGGCGGCCTGAGTATCGCGGTAATTCTGGTTGGCGCGCTGTTGGCGGCCAGTACCGGGATTGTCGGTGCAACGGTGGTAACCATGGGTCTGTTGTCGCTGCCCAGTATGCTTAGGCGTGGTTACGACCCGGCGATTGCTACCGGCACTATCTGCGCGACAGGAACGCTCGGTCAGATCATTCCGCCGTCAATTGCGCTGGTGCTGCTCGGTGACACACTCTCTACCGCTTATCAGCAGGCGCAATTGAACATGAACGTGGTCAACCCGGAAACCGTGTCGGTGGGCGACCTGTTTATGGGCGCGTTGATCCCGGGGCTGCTATTAGTGGCGATGTATCTGGTCTACGCGGTATTCATCGCTTGGCGCAACCCGCAGCGGGTACCGCCTGCGACGGATATTGGCAAAGTGCCAATCAGTCAGTTGGTCGCCAATCTGTTGCCGCCGGTTGTGTTGATTGTCGCCGTGTTGGGCTCGATTCTGATTGGCGCGGCGACGCCTACGGAAGCGGCCGCTGTTGGCGCGCTCGGCGCGGCGCTATTGGCGCGCCTAAAGGGTGAGCTGTCGTTCAAGCGCTTGGGTGAAGTGGGGCAATCGACCCTCGAAGTCACCTGCATGGTTTTTATGATCCTGATCGGTGCGGCTGTATTCTCGCTGGTGTTTCGCGGCTATGGCGGCGATGATCTGATTCAGTCACTGTTTGAGCAGCTCGGTGGCGGCGTCGGGGTCGCGGTGCTGGTGGTGATGGTGGCCATCTTTCTGTTGGGGTTTATACTCGACTTTATCGAAATCACCTTTGTGGTGGTGCCAATCGTCGCACCTATTCTGTTGGCGATGGGGGTTGATCCGGTCTGGCTGGGCATCATGATTGCCATCAATCTGCAGACCTCGTTCCTAACACCGCCGTTTGGCTTCGCTCTGTTTTACCTGCGCGGTGTGGCGCCCGAGACGGTACACACCCGCGATATTTATCGGGGCGTTGTGCCCTTTATCTGCTTGCAACTAGTGATGCTGGTGATTCTGGCCGTGTGGCCGGATCTGGCCACAACACTGCCGCAGTGGGTGCGCTCGCTGCGCTAGTCAGCGTGCAGATAGCAAAAACAATCACAGCTTATTGGTTGGGTAGGGGATGCCTCTGATTGACAGAGCTGCGGGAACCACATACCGTTGGCTGATTTGGCCAGCTGCCCGCACAGTAAGCGGCCCCTTGTACGAAGGATTCAGCGGATGCGAAATATAGACGATACCCCTCAGCCGGCTGGCGAATTGGCTCTGCAAACCCTGGCCATGCCGGCAGATACTAACCCCAGCGGTGACATCTTTGGTGGTTGGCTGTTGTCACAAATGGATTTGGCCGGTTCTATTACTGCCTCGCGCCGAGCTCAAGGCCGGACTGCTACCGTGGCGGTGACCGGAATGGCCTTTCTGACACCGGTGAAAGTGGGCTCTGTGGTTAGCTGTTACACCGATATTGTCGAGGTGGGTCGCAGCTCCATTCGCATTAATGTGGAAGTCTGGATAAATCCGCACAAATCGCCAGTGAAAGTCACCGAGGGTGAGTTTGTGTTTGTGGCCATCGATGAAAATGGTCGTACTCGAATCGTGCCGGACGACGACGAATAACGCCCGTATAACTCGCCCACTGTTAGCTAACACACAGGTAATGATGGGCGTGAGCACGCTGTAGTCCAATTGGTTTTCACACCTAACAATAATCTGGAAAACCCCATGGAATTGAAAGGCAAAGTTGCGCTGGTAACCGGCGCTACCAGTGGTATCGGTGCCGCCACGGCTGAGGCGATGGCAGCAAAAGGCGCAGAACTGTTCATCATCTGCCGAAGTGCTGAGAAAGGGCGCGCGTTGCTGGATGCTATCCGCCGCAATACCGGCAACGAGCAGTTGTCGATGATTGTTGCAGACCTGAGCGTGCAGGCCGATATTCGCCGTGCGGCCGCAGAATTTCTCGACACGGGAAAGCCGCTGCACCTGCTGATCAATAACGCCGGTGTGATCTATACCGAGCGCAAGATAAGTGCCGATGGTCTGGAAGAAACGTTCGCCGTTAATCACCTGGGATACTTTCTGCTAACGGAGTTGCTACGCGACCGGATTGTTGACAGTGCGCCAGCGCGGATTGTGAGTGTTGCCTCAGGCGCGCATGCCTTCTGTAAACAGATTTATTTTGACGATCTCAATTTTGAGAATCGGCCGTATAAAACCTTTGAGGTATACGGTCATTCGAAACTGGCGAATATCCTCTGGAACCGCGAGTTGTCGCGGCAGCTTGAAGGCACCGGTGTCACTGCCAACTGTGTGCACCCCGGCGCAGTCGCGTCAGGTCTTGGCAAACAGAATGGTCTGCTTGGAAAGGTGATAACGGGACTTGTGTCGCCGTTTTTTCAGTCGCCGGCGAAGGGTGCTTCCACCTCAATCTATCTGGCAACGTCGCCGGCAGTGGAAGGTGTGACCGGGAAATACTTTGCAAAGTGCGCAGAACTTCAGCCAAAGCCCTGGGCAGAGGACGATGCGGCGGCAAAGAGACTGTGGGACGTTAGTCGCGAACTGGTGGGAATGGCTGGCTAGTGGATTGGCCCGCAAGGCTGGCACCTGTTTCCAGGTGCTTGCCCTGCGGGCGAAGTGTTCAAATCTCGATCTGGGCGATCGCCCAACCTTCCAGAAACGGTCCGACCACTTTCTCCAGCAGTTCGGCATGGGCCGGGCTTGCCACGTAGTTATCCAGATCGTCCTTATTGTTGAAATCCAGCATCAGCACGTAGTTAAAATTCCCGGGGTAGAAATTCTTGTCCGGGCCGTGGCAGATATTCTGGATTGTCGGAATTTTTTCTGGCAGTGCAGCGTAAGCCTTGTCAAAAATCTCCAGTTGCGCGTCGTCGATTTCCTGGTTCCATTTCAGTAGTACAAAGTGTCGGATCATGGGTGGTTTATTCCTGTTCCAAATTGCGGGTATTAATATACGCCTGCTCGGAAATTCGATGGTAATTGCTGGCGCCATCGAGGAATTTTTTCCAGCTTTGGTACACTTTTTTGGCCATCGGGTCGCTTTCGGTGATGTCGGCGTAGTACTCGTAGGCCGCTTTTCGCAAATGCAATAGTACGTCGTCCGGGAGCTTTTTCACCTGAATGCTGTGCTGGTCTAGCAGCCGGTTCAGGGCGGCATTGTTGCGCGCCGTATACTCGTCGAGCATGTCCTGGTTGGCGTAGCGGGCTGCAATTTCCACGATGCGCTGCAGGTCTTTGGGTAGCGACTCGAAGGCTTCTCGGTTTACTGTGATCTCGAGTGTGGGGCCCGGTTCGTGCCATCCCGGGTAGTAATAGTAGCGGGCAACCTCGTGGAGCCCCAACGCCATATCATTGTAGGGCGCGACCCATTCGGTGGCGTCGATAACGCCGGTCTGCAATGACGTATAGAGCTCACCGCCAGGCAGAGTTACGGCGGTGCCGCCCGCCCGGGTAAAGACCTCGCCCCCCACGCCGGGAATACGCATCTTCAACCCTTTCAGATCCGCTACTGAGTTGATCTCCTTGTTAAACCAGCCCGCCATTTGCACGCCCGTGTTGCCGCCAGCCAGCGGAATCACGTTAAAGGGGGCGTAGACTTCGCGCCACAGCTCAAGTCCGCCGCCGTAGTGGAGCCAGCCGTTCATTTCCTGGGCGGTCATGCCAAACGGTACAGACGTGAAGAAGGGGGCTGCGGGCATCTTGCCTTTCCAGTAGTAGGCGGCACTGTGACCCATCTCAACGCTGCCGAGTGAGACTGCGTCAAACACACCCAGGGGCGGTACCAGTTCGCCACCACCGTAAACTTTGATTAACAGGCGGCCGCCGCTCATTTCCTTTACAGCTTTGGCGAAATGTTCCGGCGCGGTACCCAGTCCTGGATAATTTTTCGGCCAGCTGGTAACCAGCTTCCAGTGGTAAACTTTTTGATCGCCGGCGGCGGTCAGGGTATCGCTGCTGAAGTCTTCGGCCTGCTCGCCCACATACAGCCAGAACAGGCTGACGAGAGCTGCGACCAGAGTCAGAATGATGAGGGATTCTTTATTTTTATGGCGTGAACTCATGACTTCTCACTTGCGGTTTTGTGCGTCAGGGCAGTAGTACCTGACATTAAAATCGTGGTGCGTTTGGTCGAGTGCCAACAACGCTGGCTCACAGCGCCTCTAGCTTGGCGTACTGCAGAACCAGCCACTTGCTGCCCTCGCTTTCAAAGTTGACCTGCACTCGAGTGCTGGCGCCCTGGCCCTCAAAATTGAGGATGGTGCCCTCACCGAAAATACTGTGTAGTACGCGCTGACCCAGGGTGAGTCCAGTGTCCTCGTCGGTGCTGTGCATGCTGGTGTTGGCGAAGCTCACCGGTCGGGAGATCTGGGTATTGCAGCGCACTTCGTTCATCAGCTCTTTCGGTATTTCGGACAGAAAGCACGATGGCGCGTTGTAATTCTCCTGGCCGTGCAGGCGACGGGTTTCTGCGTAGGTCAAGAAGAGCTGTTGCTCGGCGCGGGTGATGCCCACGTAACACAGGCGACGCTCCTCTTCGAGACTCTGTTCTTCCATCGACATGCGGTGCGGGAACAGGTTCTGTTCCATGCCGGCAATGAACACTACCGGAAATTCCAGGCCCTTCGCCGAGTGCAGTGTCATCATCTGCACGCTGTCTTCGTATTCGTCGGCCTGTTGTTCGCCAGCGTCCAATGCAGCTTGGTCGAGGAAGGCGCGCAGTAGTGTTACTTCCTCGTCTTCACTTTCAAAGGTGCGTGCAGCGCTGACCAGTTCCTGCAGGTTTTCTACCCGTGCCTGACCTTTTTCACCTTTTTCTTTTTTGTGAAATTCTATTAGCCCAGAGGCTTCAATGGCGTGATCTACCTGCTCATCGAGGGGAAGTTCTGCAATGGCGCTTTCCATGCTGCCAATCAGCTCAATGAAAGCCTGCAGTGCGCCGCTGGCGCGAGCGGGCAGTACTTTTTCTCGCAGGCAGAATTGCGCGGCCGCCCACAGCGAACACCCCTGATCGCGGGCGAGTGTGCGCAGCTGGTCCAGTGTGCGCGCGCCAATGCCTCGTGTGGGGGTGTTGATAACACGCTCGAGCGCGGCGTCGTCATCGCGGTGTACACACAGGCGCAGGTAGGCCAGTGCATTGCGGATTTCCAGGCGATCGTAAAAGCGTTGCCCGCCGTAAATGCGGTAGGGCAGGCCCGCGCGAATCAGGTTTTCCTCCAGCACCCGCGATTGGGCGTTGCTGCGATAGAGGATAGCTATATCACTGCGGGCGAAGTCGCCGCCATTTGTAAGACTGTCGATACGCTCAGTGATAAAGCGCGCTTCGTCCTGCTCGTTGAAGCCGGCGTACACTTGAATGGGATCGCCTTCGTCGCCCTGACTCCACAGCTCTTTGCCCAGTCGGTCACGGTTGTGGGCGATCACCGCGTTGGCGGCCTTCAGGATGGTTTGGGTAGAGCGGTAGTTCTGTTCCAGCCGGATGGTGTCAACGCTGTCAAAATCACGCGCGAACTGCTGAATGTTTTCAATGCGTGCGCCGCGCCAGCCGTAGATTGACTGATCGTCATCGCCGACAGCCGTGATTGGCACCTGTTTGCCCGCCAGAACCCTGAGCCAGGCATATTGGATGGTATTGGTGTCCTGAAACTCGTCTACCAGAATATGACGGAAGCGATTCTGGTAATGCCCCAGCAGAGCCGGGTGGTTCAGCCAGATTTCGTGGGCGCGCAGTAACAGTTCGGCGAAATCTACGACCCCTTGTTGCTGACAGATTTCTTCGTAGCGCCGGTAGACCCGCAGCATCGTGGTAATGAACAGGTCGGAGCCGTAATCCTCTATATGCTGGGAGCGTTTGCCTTCGTCTTTCTGGGCGTTAATGAAGTACTGGGACTGGCGCGGCGGCCAACGGCTTTCGTCCAGCTCCAGTTCGCGGTGGATGCGCTTGAGCAGGCGCAACTGGTCGTCGCTGTCGAGAATCTGGAAGTTGTCGGGCAGCCCTGCCTCTTTCGCGTGTGCTTTGAGCAGTCGGTGTGCCAGCCCGTGAAAAGTGCCTACCCACATGCCGGCGTGGTTAAACCCGAGCAGATCTTCTATGCGGCTGCGCATTTCGCGCGCGGCTTTGTTGGTAAAGGTGACCGCCAGAATACTATGAGGTGAGCAGCCTTCCGCCTGAATCAGCCAGGCAATACGGTGCACCAGCACGCGCGTTTTGCCACTGCCGGCACCGGCCAGTACCAAGCTGTTTCCGGGGGCGGCAGCAACGGCCTGGCGCTGCGCGTCGTTAAGATGATTGAGAATGTGTGATACGTCCATGGGGTGGCATTCTAGCGTGAATCGGGCGGCGAGTGGGATGTTGCTTGCTGGTTTGTTCTTAGCCCACAGGCTTCAGACCTCGGCCGCTGAATCGGCTACAATCCCCCAAAAGGAGTCGTACCCACCATGAAACCCCGCAACATTATTCGCGCTATCGAAAACGGTCGCCACGAGCTGCGCAAATCTGAGCGCAAAGTGGCCGATTTTGTGTTGGCCAAGGCGGAAGATGTGATTCACATGCGCATTGTGGATCTGGCGCAGGAGTCTCAGGTGAGTGAGCCGACAGTGGTGCGTTTCTGTCGCGCCATTGGGTGTGATGGTTTTCAGGCCTTCAAGCTTGCGTTGGCACAACATGTGGCGCACAGCCCGCGCTACCAGCAGTACCGCTTTACTGAGCAGGACTCGGCCCATGAATATACCTTTAAGGTATTTGATGCGACCATGGAAACCTTGAAGCGGGTTCGCGACAATATTGATGTGGGTGCGATTGAAAAAGCGGTAGAAGCCCTGCGCAGCGCGAATCGGGTGGAATTTTACGGCTTTGGTGCCTCGGGCGCGGTTGCTAGCGACGCGCAGCACAAATTTTTTCGTCTGCAGATTTCTTCCAGTGCCTACTCCGACCCTCATATACAGGCCATGTCGGCGATGTCGCTGCGACGCGGTGATGTGGTGGTCGCGATTTCCCAGTCCGGGCGAACGCGGGCCCTGCTTGATGCCATCCAGCTGGTGAAGGAGGCCGGTGCCACAGTGGTGGGCTTGGCGCCCAGCGGTACGCCGGTGGTGGAGGCCTGCGACCTGCCTATTTACATTGATGTTGAAGAAGACAACGAAAACTATACCCCGCTGCCCTCGCGTATTGCCCATATGGCGGTGATTGATATTCTGGCGGTGGGTGTTTCCCGAGCCAAGGGACCATCGGTGCGTGAGCACCTGGCTACACTGAATCGCGGCCTGCAATCATTGCGGGTACTGCGCGAACCCTGAGTAACTGGAATGGGTGTTGCGCGAGCCGTCTGGCTCCGGCCGTAGTTGCATATGCCCCGGTGCTGGGCTAACTTGGCGTCAAATAACGTTTTGCCAGCCCCAAGGAGATCAGAATGAAACTGGTAACAGCGGTGATCAAGCCCTTTAAACTTGACGACGTGCGCGCCGCATTGTCAGACGTAGGAGTGCAGGGTATCACGGCGACCGAAGTGAAAGGCTTTGGCCGTCAGAAAGGCCACACTGAATTGTATCGTGGCGCAGAGTATGTGGTGGATTTTCTGCCGAAGGTAAAGTTGGAAATCGCGGTAGCAGACGATCAGGTCGAGCGCGTTATTGAGGCTGTGTCGAAGTCGGCGAACACCGGAAAAATTGGTGACGGCAAGATTTTTGTCAGCGCACTGGAGCAGGTTATACGTATCCGCACTGGAGAAACTGGCGAAGAAGCCATTTAGGCCTCCGGGCCTGCACTGCCCGGTGCAGGCCACCCCTCCTCCTTTGAGAATATTCCCCTGCAATAAGCTGTAATAAGCGAAAGCTCGAATAGAACAAAATATACTAGCGCCCGCGAATTCTACCTATTGTGTTTTGAACGCCAAACGTGCAATTTTGGCCGGAAATCTGTTGTGGTGATGTGGATACAAAAGCGAGGTTTACATCATGGGGACGAGCCGACGAGACAGTGCGTTTGACGACGACTTTACCGAAAGTGTCGAGGAGCCTTGGGACGATACCGAGGATACTCATACACTGACGGCGCGTGAACGTATTCGCAGGCAGCTGGCGGACGATGTTGAGGCGTATCTGGCCCGAGGTGGACAGATTCAGCACCTGGAAACTACGGCACATGCGGAGAGTCACGCAGAGAAAGTGGGCGACAACGATTTCATTTAGCCGCTATTTTCTCAGTATCGCCTAGCTGGTCAGTTCGCGGATCAAGTCCGGAACGCTATGCCAGTGCGAAAAGCCTGGGCCAACAGCTTGGTGCTTTCCGGTAATTCTTGCTTGCAAGGTGTGCATACCAAGCAGGCGTGCCGGTTCAATATCATGATAAGGGTCGTCGCCGATATGGAGTGTCTGCGCCGGCCCAGCCCCACCAATATCCAGTGCCGCACGAAATATCTCTGGTGCAGGCTTGCTGATTTTTACCTCCTCTGCCCGAACAGCCCCGCTAAAATACCGTCCGATAGGCATGCGTGTTACATCGGCATTGCCATTGGTCAGCGCCACCACAGAGAAGTGTTCGGCCAGCCATGCCAGTCCGGCTTCAGCGTCGGGAAAGAGTGATACGGCCTGACGCGCTTCCAGAAAAACTTCAAAGGCTTGGTCTGATAGGGTGCGTGCGCGCTGCTTGCTAAACCCGGCTTCCAGCAATTGGCAGTACAGGCTGTCGCGTCGCCAGAGACTGATATCGTGCTGCAGCTCAGGATGCTTTTTCAGGTGTTGCAGACGATAGTCTCGCAGATCGTCGCTGCTCAGGGTGCTGAACAGCTGGGCTTCCTCGCGACAGAGGAAATTGTAATAGACCACCTCCGCGCGGGCGATCACATCGGTCACCGGCCACAGGGTGTCGTCGAGGTCGAGGGTGATCAGTTTAATGTTCATGAAGACTCTTTTTTACGGCGTGCCGCGCGCGGGTGTGCTTTGTCATACACCTTGGACAAGTGCTGGAAATCCAAGTGGGTGTAAACCTGGGTAGTGGACAGATTGGCGTGTCCGAGCAGCTCTTGTACGGCGCGCAGATCGCTGCTGGATTCCAGCAGGTGGCTGGCAAAAGAATGGCGCAGCATGTGGGGGTGTACAGACTGATAGATACCCTGCTTTTTGGCGAGCAGTTTCAGTCGCTGTTGTATGCTGCGAACCCCGAGTCGCGCTCCGCGCTGGCCTATAAACAGCGCAGTTTCGCTTGGGTCGGCGCAATGCAGGTCACGCACTTTCAGCCAGTTTTTCAGTGCGGTAAGCGCGACGGAGCCTACAGGTACTGTGCGGGTTTTGCTGCCTTTGCCGGTGACGGTGACTAGCGCGCTGTTGAACTGGATGTCGAGCGTGTTCAGTGAAGCTAGCTCCGCCAGGCGTAACCCTGAGGAATAAAACAGTTCGGCGATGGCCTGGTCTCGCGCTTCAATCCAGTTGTCAGTGGGGCCAGATAGCATCTGCTCCATCTGTTCCGGGCTGAGTGCTTTGGGTAGTCGCTTGGGCGACTTCGGCGCCTGAATACCCAGTGCCGGGTTGTTGTCGCATAGGCCCTCGCGTACCAGGTAATTGAACAGTGTACGCAGGGCAGACAGTTGTCGCTGAATGGTGCGGCCACTGGCGCCGCCGGCGCGGCGGTCACTGACAAAATGGCGGATGGCGGCCACGTCGACCTGGCTGGCGGTATCGATTCGCCGTGTCTCGCAAAAACGGAGGAAGAGCTCGAGATCTCGGCGATAGCCTTTCAGTGTGTGTTGGCTGAGTCGACGCGCTGACTGCAGGTAGCTGAGACAGTGTTCGACCGCGTCACGCAAAGGCATGTCAGGATTTTAGCAACCGGGGCAGGCAACGGTTTATCACTTCGGCAATGTAACCCAGAAACAGGGTATCCATGCTGCTCTGGAAGTGCTGAGGATCTTTACTGCCAATGGCAATCAGGCCCAGCGGGCGATCACGGTGCAATGGCACAACGGCCGCGGAGCCTACTCGAGCGACTTCTTTGTCGCCAAACAGGAAGGCGATTTCCGTATCGCGGAGTATGCCGCAAATGGCCTTGTTGTTTTTCAGAATGCTGCCCACGTATTTGCTGGCCTCGGCTTCGCTGGTCACGCGCAAGCGTGAATTACTCACTACCGGGTTGCCAAACACGACCAGGCCGGCCGCGTCGATGTCGAAGTTTCGCGTCAGGTGGGTGCAGAAAATGTCCGACAACTCGTCAGCGCGCTTAGCTTCGACCAGGGCGAGCACCAGAGCCTTGGTTTTTTCAAATAGCACGTCGTTGCGTTGGGCGTTTTCCAGCAGGCCGCTGAGGCGTGAGCGCATTTCCATATTGCGTTCACGCAAAATGCTTACCTGCCGTTCGGTGAGAGAGACAGCTTTACCGGTATCCTGAGACAGCTTGATTTCGGCTAGCAGGTCTTCGTGCTTGAGGAAAAAGCCTGGATGATTACGCAGATAGCGCGCAACGTCGTCGTCGGTCAGGGTGTCGGTCTTTTTTTCTGTCGATGATTCCACGTTGCGGGTTCCTGTTGCTGGTCGCGTCATTGTTGTCTGGGCGTTATCGTTGCCGCGCCGCTATATGCGTACCTGGCCTTCAAAGACTGTGGTGGCTGGCCCGGTCATGATAACGGGATGACCCTCCCCCTGCCAGTTCAGGCTCAGCTCGCCGCCTTTCAGCTCGGCGGTGGCATCGGCATCGAGCAGGCCGCGCTGAACTCCGGCAACCATCGCTGCACAGGCGCCGCTGCCACAGGCCAGGGTTTCGCCTACACCGCGTTCAAACACCCGCAGCCTGAAACGCTGCCGATCAATGATCTGCATAAAGCCCACATTGACTCGTTTTGGAAAGCGCGGGTGCGCTTCAAGGGTGGGGCCCAGGCTTTCGACGGGCGCGGTGTCGACATTGTCCACCTGCAGTACCACATGCGGGTTGCCCATCGAAACGGCGCTGACCTCTAATACTTGCCCGTCAGCTTCCAGCTCGTAAGTGGTGGCGCGCTGATCAGCTACAAAGGGGATCTCAGTCGGCTCGAGATAGGGTGACCCCATGTCTACCTTTACGCGCTTGTGCTCGTCGATTTCCAGACTGATCACGCCACTGCAGGTTTCAACTCTGATGGGGTTGTTGCCGGTAAGTTTTTTGTCGCGTACAAAGCGGGCAAAACAGCGCGCGCCATTGCCGCACTGTTCGACCTCACTGCCTTCGGCATTGAAGATGCGGTAGCGAAAATCTACATCTGGGCGCTGCGGTGGTTCTACCACCAGCAGTTGATCGCAGCCCACCCCAAAATGGCGGTCGGCGATTTTTCGTACGTGATGGGGCTTGAGGGTAAAACGCTGGGTGATCAGGTCAACGACGACAAAGTCGTTCCCAAGCCCGTGCATTTTGGTAAATTTGAGCAGCATAATCCGGCACCTGTGCGCCTCGCCGTTGGCGCGCTGAGTATAGGATGCTGGAAGATTGCTTCAACAACGCGGGTTGTCAGGGGAGCAACTGTTCGCCCAGCATCAGGTCGGCGAGTGATTCCCGCGCCCGGATCAGGTAAACCTGGTCGTTGTCGACCATGACCTCTGCGGCGCGTCCTCGGCTATTGTAATTGGAACTCATGGTAAATCCATAGGCACCGGCTGAAGCTAGGGTAAGCAGGTCGCCCTCGGCAAGACAGAGTTCACGGCCTTTGGCCAGAAAATCGCCGGTTTCACAGACTGGGCCGACAATATCGTAGGCTTTGCGCTCACCGTTGCGTGGCGATACCGGCAGCAGATCCATCCAGGCGCTGTACAGTGCCGGGCGCAGCATATCGTTCATCGCCGCATCGACAATGGCAAAATTTTTGTGCTCATTGTGCTTCAGGTATTCCACTTTCATCAGCAGTTGGCCGGCATTGGCTACCAGTGAGCGACCCGGCTCAAACAATAGTGTGAGGTCGCGCTCGCCCAGGCGCTCGCGCACGGCACCGATATATTGGGCCGGTGTGGGAGGCTGTTCGTCGCGGTATTTAACGCCGAGGCCGCCACCCAAATCCAGATGGCGAATGGTGATGCCCAGGGTGGCAAGCTCGTCGATTAGCAGCAGTACGCGGTCCAGAGCATCGAGAAACGGGCTGACATCGGTCAGCTGGGATCCGATATGGCAGTCTACGCCAATCACATTGATGTGGCTCAGATCGCGGGCGCGGGCATAGACTTGCGGCGCTTCCTTGATGTCGATGCCAAACTTGTTGTCGCGCAGGCCGGTAGAAATATAGGGGTGAGTCTGGGCATCAACGTCGGGGTTTACGCGGATAGAAACCGGTGCGGACAGCTTCAGTTCGGCTGCAACCGAATTGAGGCGTTCCAGCTCCGAGGCTGATTCCACATTAAAGCAGCCGATGCCGGCTTTGAGGGCTTCGGCCATTTCGTCGGCTGTTTTACCGACGCCGGAAAAGACAACTTTTTTGGCGTCGCCGCCTGCGGCTAGTACCCGGGCCAGTTCGCCGCTTGAGACAATGTCAAAACCGGCACCCAAGCGTGCCAGAACATTAAGCACGGCAATGTTTGAGTTGGCTTTTACCGCATAGCAAACCTGATGCGGCATGCCCTCAAGCGCACGGGTGTAGGCGTTGTAGGCGGTTTCTATATACTGGCGGGAGTAGATGTAGGTCGGGCTGCCGTATTGTGCGGCAATGGCGCTCACCGCCACGTTTTCCGCAAACAGTTGGCCGTTCTGGTAGTGAAATACGGCGCTCATCGGGCCTTCTCCTGTTGGGTTGTTGCAACATGGTCGGCCGGTTCGTCGGGCAGGCGCAACGGGCCTTTCTGGCCGCAGGCTGCCAGCAGGAACAGAGAAAGAAGTATGCCAAGAAGTCGTGTTGCCATAAGCCCTGCCGCCAGTACCATCAAAGGGCGGGCATTATACCGGAATCTGCTGTGGTTGCCTGCCGCTGTGGTTGCCTGCGTGGCGTGATTGCTGAACAATAGCTTTCTTTTGACGAGTTGGGGATGGGAATGAAACGCATTCTGGTGACGGGCGGTACCGGCTATATCGGCAGCCATACGGTGGTTGAACTGCTGCAGGCGGGATGCGAGGTCACCATCGTTGACAACCTGAGCAACAGTTTTCGCGTGGTGCTGGAACGGATTGCCAGCATCAGTGGTCGCGTGCCGGACTTTATCGAGGGCGATATCCGCGATCGCGCCGTGATGGAGGCTGCACTCAAGCATTCGCAGGCTGAAGCGGTGATCCACTTCGCTGGTCTCAAAGCGGTGGGTGAAAGTGTCGAGCAACCCCTGAAGTATTACGATAACAACGTTAACGGTACGCTGGTGTTATGTGAGGCGATGAACGCCTGTGGCGTGAAGAAGCTTATTTTCAGCTCATCGGCAACGGTTTATGGTGATGCTGCGGCGCCCTACCGTGAGGATATGCCACTGGGGCGGGCCACCAATCCCTACGGTGCCTCCAAGGCCATGATTGAACGGATTCTTGAAGACCAATGCATCGCCGACGGCGACTGGTCGGTGGGAGCGTTGCGCTACTTCAATCCAATTGGCGCCCACGCGTCGGGCTTGATTGGTGAAGACCCCCAGGGGATTCCCAACAATCTGATGCCCTTCATCAGTAAAGTGGCGGTTGGACAACTGCCGCAGCTGTCCATTTTCGGCGATGACTACGACACTCCCGATGGCACCTGTATTCGCGACTACCTACACGTGGGCGATCTGGCTGACGGCCACGCCAAGGCGCTCAAGGCGCTGGCTACTCCAGGCTATCACGTGTTCAATCTGGGTACCGGCCGAGGTTATTCCGTGAAGGAAATGGTTGAGACCTTTCAGCGCGTTACGGGGCAGGCTGTGCCGCATGTTTATGCACCGCGGCGCGAAGGCGATCTGGCAGAGGTGTGGGCCGATGCAAGCAAGGCCAAACGTGAACTTGGCTGGTCAGCCGATACGCCGCTGGAAAAAATGATGGAAGATACCTGGCGCTGGCAAAGCGGGAACCCGAACGGGTATCGGGGCTGAGTTTGCCGGAGGAGCATGACGCTCCTCTGCTTTAGTTGCTAGGGGCTTGTGCGGCCGCTTTGGGGCGTACCCGCTCTCCCATTAAGTAAATCCCTTTCAGCAGATTCAGTGCCTCGAACAACTGATTGTCATCTTCTGCCAGTGTAGTGTCGGAGTCGCCGTTCTTGCGACTGCGGCTGGTGCTTTCTTTACCGTCGTCGCGGGTCAGATGGCCGTGTAGGTCTGCTTCTGTCACCTCACCATTGCGCTCCAGTGTTTGTACTCGTGCCCGCTCGATGGTGATATCCGGCGCAATGCCCTGAGCCTGGATGGAGCGGCCGTTGGGCGTGAAGTAACGCGCAGTGGTTATTTTGATGGCGCGGTCGCGCGTGAGAGGCAGTACCGTTTGCACCGAGCCCTTGCCGAAACTCTGGGTGCCGACAATCAGTGCGCGCTTATGATCCTGCAGCGCGCCTGCAACAATTTCAGAGGCGGATGCGGAGCCGCCGTTAATCAAAACAACCAAAGGTGTTTCGTCCGCAGGTTCGGTGGCAGAGGCCTCGAAGATGGTTTTGGAGCTGGGAATGCGACCTTCGGTGTAAACAATCGTGCCCTCGTTTACAAAGATATCCACCAGTTCGATGGATGATTGCAGCAGGCCGCCGGGGTTGTTGCGCAAATCCAGAATCAACCCTTTCAGTGGCGTGTTGCTGCGTTTCAGTTGGTCCAGCTCGCGCTTGAAGTCGGTGGCCGTTTTGGTCTGAAACTGGGCCAGCCGGATATAACCAAAGCCGGGCTCCAGGGTTTTGGACCGCACACTTTTCACGGTGATGATGTCGCGGGTCAGGGTAACTTCGAAAGGTGCATTAATGCCCTCGCGAACCACGGTGAGTTCGATGGTGGTGCCTTTCGCTCCGCGCATCAGATCGACGGCTTCCTGCAGGCTCATGCCTTTCACTTGTTTGTCGTCGAGCTCAATGATCAGGTCGCCGGCGCGAAGGTCCGCTTTCTGGGCCGGGCTGTCGTCGATTGGGGCGATAACTTTGACAAAGCCGTTCTCCATGCTCACTTCCAAGCCCAAGCCACCAAACTCGCCGGTGGTATTGGTCTGCAGGTGATCAAAAGAACTGGCATCGAGAAAGGAGGAGTGCGGGTCGAGGCCATTCAGCAGTCCGCGAATGGCATCTTCCAGTAACTGGCGATCATCCACTTCATCCACGTAGCTGTTGCGCACCTGATTGAAAACGTCTGCGAATAGGCGCAAGTCTTCCAGCGGCAACTCACTTTGCGGCGCTGTATCTTTAGCGATTGCTGCGGGGGTGATCAGGCAGCTCAGCAAGGCGGCAGTGTGGACTAGTCGCTTCATTAACATACTCCGTAGCTTGAAACGGCATTGTACATAGATGTGGGGGGACACCCCAAGGTGTTTGGCCGGAGGTCCGGACACGCTATCCCCGACACCATCCGGAGGGGTTGGTCGGTCGTCCATTTTTTCGGATTTCGAAATACAGTGAGGCCTCCGTGCGCCCGCCACTGTTGCCGACCGTCGCGATGGTGTCGCCGGCTTTGACCCAGTCGCCGGTATCAAATAAGAGCGATTCGTTGTGACCGTAAAGGCTCATATAGCCGCCGCCGTGATCGATAATGATAAGCAGGCCGGCACCACGCAGCCAATCGGAAAACACCACCCGACCGTGATGGATGGCTTTCACTGGGCTGCCTTTGGTTGCGCCGATTACGACACCGTTCCAGTTCAGGCTGGAGCCGTCGCGGGAGGTGCCAAAGCGGTGTAAGGTTTTGCCGCTGGCGGGCCAGGTCATTTTGCCCTTGCGAGTATGGAAGGGGCGGTAGCTTTCCGGTAGAGCGATATTGACCACTTCCTCTTCAATGGCCTGCAGCAGCTTTAGCAGGTCGTCCTGTTCTGCCTGCATGGCTTTGAGTTTCTGGTCACGTGAGCTGATTTGGTTATCCAGCGCGGCAAGGGTGGTCTGGCGTTCCTTCTGGCGGGCCGCGAGATAGCTCTGCTGCCGTTTCAGGTCGGCACGGGTGGTATCGAGCTCGGCGGCCTTTGCTTCGATGGCGGGCTCAAGCGCGTTGAGTTCCGCAATAGTTTCACGGTAGGCGTGTATCTGGTCAGTGCGGGCGCGATTGAAATAATCGTAGTACACCAGCGCCCGGCTGAGGGTGTCGGGCGATTGCTGGTTGAGCAGCATTTTCAGCTTTTTTTCCTGCCCCAATTGGTAGGCAGCGAGAATCTGCTGTTCGATCAGGGTTTGCTGTGTGCGGCGTTTGTCGTCGAGAGCGCGCTTGCGTGCAGACAGATCGCTGAGCTGGCTTTTCTGGCGAAGCAGTGCCTGTTGGGTGTTGTGCAGTTCGCGCTGGAGTTTGCCAAGACGGGTTTCAATTTCGCGTAGCGCCCGCTGTTCGCTATTGCGCTTTTCCCGATTGCTGTTGAGCTCACGCTGAACACTTTCGATGCGCGATTTCAGTGCTTTGAGCTGCTTGCGTTTGGTGTCATCGCCGGACACCGCCGCCGACCAGCCGAGCAGGCTGATCAGCAGGGCGATAACCAGGTTGCGCGTTGGCACTATTTAGGCTTCGATGACGAGCGACTGACCGGTCATTTCTGCGGGTTGCTCCAGCCCCATCAGTGCCAGCATGGTTGGTGCAACATCGGGTAGGCGACCCGGTTTAAGGCTGAGTTGACGCGGTCCAACATAAATAAAGGGCACCAGTTCGGTGGTGTGCTGGGTGTGAGGCTGGTTGGCGTTGTAGTCCAGCATCTGTTCGCAGTTGCCGTGGTCGGCGGTAATCAGACAGTCCGCGCCAGCCTCCAGCACCGCCTCGGTCACTCGACGCAGACTCTCGTCGATAGCTTCAGCAGCCTTGACGGCGGCCTCAAAAACACCGGTATGGCCAACCATGTCGCCGTTGGCGTAGTTAACGATGATGGCGTCGTATTTGCCGCTGTGGATGGCCTCAACCAGTTTGTCGGTAACTTCCGGCGCGCTCATTTCTGGCTTCAGGTCGTAAGTGGCAACATCCGGCGACGGCACCAGGATGCGCTCCTCGCCGTCGTACAGTTCCTCGCGGCCACCGCTGAAGAAGAAGGTAACGTGCGCGTACTTTTCGGTTTCCGCCATGCGCAATTGGGTTTTGCCCTGCTTGGCTAGCAGCTCGCCAAAGCTGTTGTGCAGTTCGTCGTTGGGAAAGGCGACGCTGGTCTTCAGGTCGGCCGCATATTCGGTGGTGGCGACAAAGTCCGCCAGCTTGGGGGTGGCCACACGGGTAAAGCCGGTGAAGCTGTCCTCGGTAAAGGCACGGGTGATCTCCCGGGCGCGATCGGCGCGGAAGTTCATAAACAGAATGGCATCGCCGTCTTTAATATGAACCGGGGTTTCACCTCTGGGCACTATTAAGGTCGGTTTGACGAATTCATCGTCTTCATCGCGGCTGTAGGCAGCCTGCAGCCCGGCAACGGCGGAGTCGGTTTGGTAATCGGCCTTGCCGAGGGTGAGCATGTCGTAAGCGGCTTGTACGCGGTCCCAGCGATTGTCGCGATCCATGGCGTAGTAGCGGCCCACAATGCTGGCAATACGGCCGTGGCCGAGCTCGGCAAATTTGTCGTCGACACGCTTGAGGGACGCTTCGGCGCTGCGCGGTGGGGTGTCGCGGCCATCGAGAAAAGCGTGTACATAAACCTGTGTTGCGCCCTGGCTGACGGCGAGCTCGGCAGCGGCCAAAATATGGTTTTCGTGGCTGTGCACGCCACCTGGCGACAGCAGACCAAAAATATGTACGGCTTTGCCCTGGCTGACGGCGCGCTGGACGGCAGAGACGTACACCTCATTGCGGAAGAACTCTCCATCGGCAATGGCTTTGTCTATTTTGGATATGTTCTGGTAAATGATGCGGCCAGCGCCGAGGCTCATATGCCCCACTTCCGAATTACCCATTTGGCCTTTTGGCAGCCCCACATCCAGTCCCGAGCCAGAGATCAGGCTGCGCGGTTGCTCCGCCATGAGTTTGTCCCAGGTTGGGGTGTTGGCGTGGTAAATGGCGTTGTCTTTTGGCTCTTCGCGGTGGCCCCAGCCGTCGAGAATTACCAGTACCATGGGTTTTTTTGCTGTCATGTGGGTTTTAAGGCTTCGCTAAGTGATTGTCAGTGGGCGTCTATTGTAGCGATTTCAGAGATTAGCTGCCATGAGACCACGTCACACCGGGATAGCTCGTGTATAATCGCCGCTTTGTAAATTTACCCAAAGGTTTTTTTGCGCATGGAGTCTTTCATCGTATTTCTTGGCCAACAGTGGATGCTGGTTGGTGCCCTGATGGTCTGTATTCTGATGCTGGTGTTTCACGATTCCAAAAAAGCGGGCGCCACCTTGAGCCCTCAGGGTGCAGTTAACCTGATTAATCGGGAAAACGCGGTGGTGGTGGATTTGCGCGATGCCAAGGAATTCAAGGCTGGCCACATACTCAATGCCATCAACATCCCCTACAGCGCGTTTGATAAGCGGGTGTCTGAGCTGGAAAAACACAAGGAAAAGCCGCTGGTACTGGTTTGTAAGATGGGACAGCACTCCGGTGCTATTGGCAAAAAGCTTGCGGCCCAGGGCTTTACCGGTGTACGCCGAATGAGTGGCGGCATGATGGAGTGGCAGAACAGCAACCTGCCGCTGGTCAAGGAGTGAGCCATGGCCAGGGCGAAGATTTATACCACGCGGTTTTGCCCCTATTGTGTTCACGCCAAGCAGCTTCTGCAGCACAAGGGTGCGCAGTTTGACGAGGTGGCAGTAGACGGCGACCGCGCCATGCGGGCCAAGCTGGTTGAAATGAGTGGTGGCAGCACCACGGTGCCGCAAATCTGGATAGGCGAAACCTATGTTGGTGGTTGTGATGAGCTGGTGGCGCTGGAGCGGCGCGGGCAGCTGGATCAGCTGCTGGCATCTTAACTTTTCATAGCATAACAACAGGATCTGACATGGCTGACGCACAGCAGACTTTTGCTCTACAACGTATTTACCTGAAAGACGCTTCCCTGGAATCGCCCGCTAGCCCGATGGTGTTTACCAAAAGCTGGAAGCCTAAATTCAAGGTAGACCTGAATACCCGCAGCGCATTTATCGCGGAAAAAAGCCACGAAGTGGTGCTGACGGTTACTCTGACCGCTGAGCTGGACGATGAAAACGTGTTGTTGATTGAAGTGCAGCAAGCAGGTTTGTTCGCTATCGACGGGATTGAAGGTGACACCCTCAAGCAGGTCTTGGGAATCGCATGTCCGAACCTGTTGTTCCCCTACGCGCGCGAAGCGGTAGATTCTATGGCGCTGAAGGCCGGAGTGCCGGCCATTGGCTTGCAGCCTGTCAACTTTGAAGCGCTGTTCCGCGAGGCTCAAAAACAGGCCCAGGCTCAGGCGCAAGCCGCTCCCTCTGAAGCCAAGCACTGATTGAACAACCCAGGGGGTGGCCGCCCTGCCTGCAGGGCGCGCTACATCCCCTTTATGCTGCCCTCTCGGCGCGGGTCGGCGCCACCTTCGATAAACCGGTCATCGATCCAGATGGCGTGCAAACCGGAGGTCTGATCCCGCACTTTAACGGGATGGCCGAGTGCTTCGAGCTGCTTGATTAGCGCCGGTGTAGCGTGTCCTGCTTCCAATTCCAGATCATCTCCCATGGCAACAACATGTGGTGCTGCGATGGCCTTTGCCACGGGTTCGCTGTTTTCCAATACGTCCCAGATGCTGCGGGCCACGTAGTCGATGATGCGCGAACCGCCGGGGGAGCCGATTACCAGTCGCGGCTTGTCCCCGTCAAACACGATCGTGGGCGCCATGGATGAGCGGGGCCGTTTGCCCCCTGCCGGTGCGTTTGCTACCGGGCCGCTGGCATCGGAGGGCACAAATGAAAAATCGGTGAGCTGGTTATTCAGCAGAAAGCCACCAGCCATGATGCGTGAACCGAAGGCGGTTTCAATGCTGCTGGTCATGCTCACGATATTGCCGTAGTCGTCCACGATGGAGACATGGGTTGTCGACGGCAGTTCAGGTGAGCTGCTGGTGACAAAGCTGATAGTTCCCGAGCCCGGTGGTACCCCGTGGGAAACACGGGCCATGCGTTGTTGTGTCTTGATCAGGCGGCTGCGACGTTTCAGGTAGTCGTCGTCAATCAAACCGGCTGTTGGTACGGCGACAAAGTCGGGGTCACCGATGTAGTGGTTGCGATCGGCGAAGGCAAGCCGGGAGGCCTCGGCAAAGCGGTGTGCCTGATCGGCGCGGGAATCCTTGTAGCTAGCCACATGCTGCAGGGTGCCGAGTATGGCGGCCACGGTGGTGCCGCCTGACGACGGCGGCCCCATGCCGCAGATACGGTACTGGCGGAAGTTGCCGCACACAGGATCGCGTTCTTTGGCGCGATAATTCTTCAGGTCTTCCTCGCTGAGCAGACCGGGTCGGTTCGGGTCATTCTGCACGGCATCTTCGATAGCATCTGCCACTGGCCCGCGGTAAAAGCCCTCGCTACCCTTGCGGGCGATACGCTCCAGCGTTTTGGCGTAAGCGGGATTTTTCAGCAGCGTGCCAACCGGCTTGGGGGTTTTACCGTCGTTCTGGAAAAAGTACTCAGTTATGTCGGGATTTACCGCCACCTTTGGCATTTTCTCCAGCAGCGTGTACAGCCGAGGAGAAATCAAAAAGCCTTCGTTGGCCAGTCCAATAGCCGGTTTGAACAGGGTAACCCAGGGCAATTTTCCATGGCGTTTGTGTAGGCTTTCCAGAACGGCGATAACACCAGGTGTACCCACCGAGTGGCCGCCAATAACGGCATCGAAAAAGCCCATCGCTTTGCCGTCCTGCAGAAAGTGCTGGGGTTTCAGCGCGGACGGTGCCGTTTCACGCCCGTCCCAGCTAGTGAGCTTCTTGTTGTCAGCGTCCCAGTGCAGGATAAAGGCACCGCCGCCAATACCAGATGATTGCGGCTCTACCAGCCCGAGTACCAGCTGGGCAGTGATGGCGGCGTCTACTGCGCTGCCGCCCCAATCGAGTATTTTCTGGGCGGCGTCGGTGGCGTAAGGGTTAGCGGTAACTGCCATGTGCTTTACGCCAATGGCATGTTTGATATCCGTGGTGCCGGAGGCGGCTTCCGGCACGATATTGGGGTCGCTGGCATAGGCCGTTGCGGGCAGAAAAGCGAGGGCACACCAGCCAACGACGGCGGTTATCAGGGCGATCGGTGGTTTGTACATCATCATTCTCCTGTTTGGCCGTCGCTATCCTTGCGCGGGGATGCTTGTGGTCTCGAGGCTTACAGCTGCTGTATGGCGATGTATTTTGCTCTGAGTTCGTCCTGACTCTCTGCGTGATTTGGGTCGAGTGGAATACAGTCTACCGGACAGACCGTTTGACACTGGGGCTCGTCAAAATGACCAACGCACTCTGTGCAAAAGTCCGGGTCGATCTCGTAAATTTCTTCGCCCTGATAAATGGCATTGTTAGGGCACACCGGTTCGCATACGTCACAGTTGATGCATTCGTCGGTGATGAGCAGCGCCATAAATTAGTCGAACTTGCCGTTCAGGGCTTCCAGTACATGGGGCGGCACAAAGCGCGACACATCGCCGCCCATTGAGGCCACCTCGCGCAGCAGTGATGATGAAACGTGGGACAGGCCTTCGCCGGGCGTCAGGAAGAGAGTTTCCACTTTCGGGTTCATTGCCCGGTTCATGCGCGCCAACTGCAGTTCGTACTCGTAGTCAGCAACCGCACGCACGCCGCGTAGGAAGGTGTAGCAGTCTAGCTTCTCGGCCAGGTCAATGGTCAGCCCCGTAAAGCTGACGTACTCCATGCCGGGTATGTCAGAAAAGCACTTTCGGCACAATTCTATGCGCTGCTCGAGATTAAAGAGCGGCTTTTTCTTCTCGCTTTGGGCAACCGCAATAATGATACGATCGAAAAGTTTGCTAGCGCGACGCACAAGATCAACGTGGCCGAGAGTGATCGGATCAAAAGTGCCGGGGTATATGATGGACGCCATAGTGTGACTGTCTGCTACCGATTCCATGGGTTGGCAATGTTAGCACGTCGCCGCCAGCAGCCAAAATGCCCGATTTGAACTCGAGCGCTAACGTTTTTGACAGTTGGGGCAAAATACCGTGGCGCGTTGGCCGAGTCGGACTTCCTTAAGTACGGCTGTACAGCGCAGGCATTCCAGGCCGCCGCGACCGTATACCGACAGTTCCTGTTTGAAGTAGCCGGGCTTACCGTCACCGCCAAGGAAATCTTTTAGCGTAGTGCCGCCCTGAGCGATGGCTTCGCTGAGTACCTGTTTGATCTCGTCTGCCAGTCGCTGATAGCGCGGACGCGATACCTTGCCGGCGGCCAGTTTGGGGTGAATGCCGGCTCGAAATAGCGCTTCGTTGGCGTAGATATTCCCCACGCCGACCACAATGCGTCCGTCCATAATGAACGTTTTTACGGCGCTACTGCGCTTGCGCGAACGCTGATACAGCAGTTCGCCGTCAAAATCGTTGGACAGTGGTTCCGGGCCGAGGTGATCCAGCAGCGCATGACCACTTTCGTTGAGCGCTAACCAGTGTACCGACCCGAATCGGCGGGGGTCGGTATAGCGCAGCGCCTGGCCGTTGCTCAATTCCCAGTCGATATGGTCGTGAACACCAGCGGGCGTGCCGGTAGGTACAAAATACAGTCGGCCGGACATGCCCAGATGTACCATCAGCCGACCCTTGTCGGTTTCAATCAGCAGGTATTTGGCGCGGCGCGTTACCGCGATTACCCGAGCGTTGGCGGCAAGTGCTGGCAGGGCATCGTCCACGGGCCAGCGCAGACGCGAATCGCGGATAATGGTGTTGATGATCTGTTGCTGGCGCAGGGGGGCTTCTATCCCCCGGCGCACGGTTTCTACTTCGGGTAATTCCGGCATCTATAGGTACGTCTGTATTTCGTTACGACAGCAGCTTGGCCAGGCGTTCCACTTCCTTGATGTCGGCGGTGGCGGGGACCAGCTGTATTTCCTCAGCGCCCAATGCCTCAATGGCTTTAATACCGTCGACAATGGCTTCTGGCGTGTGCATTTTCATGGTCTTGGCGACGGAGCGAGCCTCGTCTTCCCCAAATATTTTCAGGTAGTCGAACACGTAGTCCTGCAGGGCTTTATCTGCGCCGTCAGCCAGAGAATACCAGAATCCACCCATCAGATAGGGCTTTTCTGTGCGGCCAGATTCGGCCCAGGCATCGGTAGCAGAATCAAAAAAATGTTTGATCAGGTCGGCGTTACCGTCCATCGCAAAGCCGTAGAGTCCGTCTGCCCATTTGGAGACCCGTTTGATACTTTTCGGGCCCATGGAGCCGGCCAGAATAGGCGGGCCGCCGGCCTGCACCGGGTCTGGGCCAACAATATCTGCACCTTCAAAGGGGGCTTCGCCTGCCCAGATGCGTTTCATCTCGGCGATCTGATCATCCATACGCTGAAAACGGTTTTTGAAAGACGCGCCAACGGCCTTGTAGTCGTCTTCGCGCCCGCCCACACCGACAGTGACCGTCACCCGGCCCTCGGAAATCACATCGAGCGTAGCCAGCTCTTTCGCCGCCCATACCGCATTGTGCATAGGCAGTACGTAGAGTGAGGGCACAATGCGTACGCGTTCGGTGACAGCCGCTGCTGCTGCCAGGAAGTTGCGCATTTCATAGGTGTAACCCGTGATGCGTTCACCACAGGACAGGCTGTCGAACGGGCCGTCATCAATGGCGCGACACCAGTCGAGCAGGGTTTTGCGGGTAATACCGCGTTTCATGTAGGGAATGCAGATACCGATTTTCATGGGGTCACCCTGATTGTTATGGTGGAAAAGGCGCATTGTAGGCAGCTCGCCGTGCAAGTGCTGCTGCAGGCGATAAAAGCTGCGGCAAAGTATGGATGATTGTACTCGTTGTTACCTTTGCAGGCTCTGATCGGGTTCTATACTCGTAGAACAGGCCTGTAGACAAGGTGTTCGCTTGCAGGGCAAGCTTCAATGACAAGAAGACGGATTGCGCGGAGAACGGCATGCTGGATGGATTGATATACGCCTTTGTATTTGATGGCGAAGGTGGTGCCAGAGAGCTCAGCGGTGACGAAATAGATGGCTGGAGTGCAGATCAGGGAACGCTTTGGCTGCATTTCGATTACAGCAAGGCTGGGTCTCAGCACTGGATAACCGAAAAGAGCGGCCTTGACCCTATCGCTGTATCGGCGCTGCTGGCGGATGAAACCCGCCCGCGTGCGTCAGTGTCGGGTAACACCCTGTTGATGTCGCTGCGCGGGGTTAATATGAACCCCGGCGCGGACCCGGAAGATATGGTCTCCATTCGGCTCTGGTCTGATGGGCAGCGGGTTATTTCCTCCCGCCGTCGGCGTCTGCTGTCGGTAGACGATATTATTGGTGAGGTGCGTGGCGGAAACGCGCCCTTCAGTGCTGCAGATTTCATTGCATTGCTGGCGTCGCGTCTGACCACCCGGATGCACGATGCAATCGAGGAGCTGGAAGAAGATGTATCGCTGCTGGAAGAATCAGTGTTGACAGAAAGTCGCCAGGTCATGCGCGCAGAGCTCTCTGCCCTGCGTCGCGAATTGATTGCGCTACGCCGTTACATAGCGCCGCAGCGCGAAGCGCTGAGTCGCATTCAATTGGAGGCTCCTAAATGGTTTGACGATATGCAACGTCTGCGCATGCGTGAAACGTCCGACAGGATGATGCTGTATATCGAGGTTCTCGACAGTGTGCGAGAGCGCGCTGCGGTCACTCAGGAAGAGTTGGTTAATCAGATTTCCGAGGAATCAAACCGCCGCATGTATGTACTCTCGATTGTGGCTGCAATATTTTTACCGCTTGGTTTTTTTACGGGCTTGCTTGGGATAAACGTTGGCGGTATGCCGGGTGCTGATGAGGCTCTTGCATTCTGGTTGGTATGCGGCATTTGTGTGACGGTAGTGGTCTGGGAGATTTGGCTGTTTAGGAAGAAACAGTGGCTGTGATCGTTTGCCGAGACGTGTTGCCTACAGTGTTTTAATGACTTGGGGAGTGGTGATTAGTTCGCCTGTGGGCAGGCTCCTACCTGAAGACAGCGGTAGGAGCAGAGTGTTAAAAATTATTTTTCCAGCGATTTTATAAACGCATTTGATTCCGCGATCGATTTTTCCATCGATTTGATCAGCGCCTCAACGTTGCTGTTAACCGAACGGTATTCACCCTTCAGTGCGCCAATGGCGGATGCATTCAAGTTGTGCTTTAAGTACAGCGTGTTATCGCGCAAGGCGTCCAGTACGGGATTGAGCGATTTTTCCGAGGTGCGCATGGCGCGGATTACCTGCTGGTAACCGCGTTTCGTGTCGCGCAGTTTGCGTTCGCTGTCAGCGCGAAAGCGCTGGTTGGTGTACTGGTCGAGCTCCTCTTCCCATTCGTCAAACAGTGCTTCAGCCACTGACTCCACTTTGTTGATTCGGTCGCGGATATGTTCGGCGGCTTCTTCGCTGTCGTTATAGGCTGCTTGCAGTTTGTCGTACTGATCTTCCAGTTCTCCGCCGTCGACGTTGATCACTGAACGGAACTGTTCAAGGGCATTGCGAAATTCCTCTTGCCCATCTTCCTGTGCTCGCTGCACATCGCCAATGCGGTCGGCGAGAATTTCCCGTTTGTGAACACCAAATTTCTCCATGGTGTTGAGGTAGGCTGTTTCGCAGCCGCTGATCAGTGTTAGCAGGGTAATCGCAAATAAAATGCGCATGGGCTTACCTCTGTTTCTGTTGTTGATGGGCTAAGGTTTGACCTGTATGCAGGCCACTAGATGATGTGTTGCGCCTGGTTTCAGGGTGCGTGCGTCCTGATCGGCGTTAGCGGTTTCGACGCAGACCATGTTGCGGTAGCCGTCCTTTCCCATGTCGCCAAGGCGTAGGGATTTCTCGACCCACGGGTTCCAGACTACCGCACTTTGGCTGCCCGTGCCGCTTATGCTGATAACCCGTTCCAGTCCGGGATCGTGAATGCAGATTTCGGCGTCCACATTTTGGTAGACGCGATCCAGTTCGCCGCTGAAACGAATGGGGCCGCGCTGCAGGCAGGTGCTATTGTTGTTAACGGCATCGCGGAAAGGCTTGTCTTCCAGCCCTGTGATCTGAATGTCTCCAATATCGGAAATTGCGAAGTAGCTGTGCAGGGCGCTGCTGACGGTAGCGCTTTCCTGGCTGTTGTTGGTTGTCGTGAGCTGTACCTTTAATGAGTCGCCGACGCTGATCTCGAGCTCAAGTGACAATTTGGGCTGGTAGAGCGTCTGATCGAATTCGCTGAGGCGAAAACGCGCCAGGCTTGCGTCGCCGACCCGCGTCAGAGCGGTAAGTTGCCAGTATCGGTTTCGTACAAAACCGTGGGCTGGTTTGTCGCTGTCGTTGGGGTGTGGCCCAAACCAGGGCCAGCACAGCGGGATGCCGCCGCGTATCGATTTGCCCTGTTGAAAACGCGCGTCGTCGCTGAGCCACAGAACATCTTCCTGGGCGGCGGGGCAGTAAGACAGTAATTGAGCGCCGTAAACTGACACGGTTGCCTGTGTGTTGCCATCGATCAGGTGGAGCAGCGGAAAGCCGGTTCTCGATTCTGAAAAATGCCAGTGGGGCGATTCGGGAAAAAGCTGTCGAAGGTTATCTGCGCTTTGCATAGGTTGACTGTTTCCGGGTTCAGTCAAAGTATGCACTGGCGACGTTGCGAGGTGCAACGTCGCCCTGTGTTTTAGAAGTGTTTGCGCACCTCAACGCCAAACCGACGCGGATCGCCGTAAGTCTGGAAGAAGGTGGCAACGGAGTCGGCAACGGCCGCGATGCCAATATCGTAGCGCTCATCAAGTGCGTTCTTAACAAAGGCGGCCGCAGTTAGGTCGCCTTCACGGTTCTGCCAGCTCAGCCGCAGATCAACCACGCTGTAGGCTGATTGGCCGGCGTTGTCTTTGTTTTCTTTGTAGACAGTGTGGGCGCCGTCATCCAGCCCGTAGTACACGTCGCTTTTGTAGCTGTAATCCAGGCGTGGCGTAAAAATGCCCACGTCGGTGTCGAGTGAGTATTGAATGCCAAACGATGCCGTGGTTTCTGGCGATACAGGGAAAGTCTCGTCGCTTCGATCTACGGTAACCTGTTGCCCCAGCGCCGCTTGCAGCAGGTCGTTGTCGTTGAATTCGGTAAATTCGTAATCGTTGTGGCTGGCAGAAAAATTGATCATCAGACCGGGGCTGGGCATCCACTGGGTTTCCATTTCAATCCCGCGGATCGCGGATTGCCCCGCATTTTGGTATATCACCACCAGGTTATTGTTGGAGTCGGCGTCTACTTGAATCAGCTGCTGGTTGTCGAAATCCATATCGTAGGCCGCCATGTTAAAACGCAGCGAGCGGTTGAAAGCTTCCAGTTTGAAGCCGATTTCCCGGTTCTCTACTTCTTCCGGTTCTACCTGTTGCAGACCATCCACGCCTTTGGGTTCAAAAAAACCGGATTTGAAGCCGCTGCTCCAGGTGCCATAGACCATGAAACTGTGCCAGTGCTCAGGCAGAGATTCTTCCGGGAACTGGTAAGAGAGCGAGGCCATCGGCGTGGTCTTTTTAAAGGTATTGTCCTTCTCATCTGTACGGAAGGGCTCGGCGGCATAGGGAAAATCGTGAATGCCGTCGCCGTCTACGTCTGGGAAATAGCTCATGGCGATGCCAACCGGATCTTGTGCCCAGACACCATTAAACACGTAGAAACCGCTACCGCCGGCGAAGTCCGGGGTAAAGCGGCCGGTCTGCAGCAGGCGCTGACCTACGGCATTGCGGTCGGTGCCGCGCACTTCCAGGTCGGATTGACGGCGCTCGGCGGTATAGCGAATACCCAGCGTCAATTCCAGTTGCTCGGTCATGTCCCAAGAGCCCTGGAAAAAGTAAGCCTGGGTGAAATTGCGCAGACCGAAATCCGAGTCCAAGCGAGGGTCAACCAGAATGCCCACCAGTGGAACTGTGCCACCGGGTGAAGGCTGCGGCGGGCGAGCGCCGCCCAGAACAAAGGGTACGGTTTGGGCGTCGAGGCCGTTGAGCGAGTTGATCAGGGTAAAAATTTCGGTGTTGGTTTCTTCCATCACGAAGGCGCCACCGGTGTAGGTGACCGCGCCGTCAAACAGGGTGCCGTTCAGCTGCAGCTCAAAACTGTAGGACTCGCGCTCGCCATCATCGGTGGTGAAGGATTCATTGAAATTCTGGGGGCCGCCGTCCTGATCCGAACTGATCAATGGCCCTTTGGTTTCATTGCGTGCACCGACGACAATTTTCATCGACAGGTCGTCGCGCAATTCCCAGTCCAGCGTGGCCGCCGCCAGGTAGGTATCGAGCTTACGGTCCATCATGTTGTTGGGGCCCATATTGCTCTTCAGATCGCCCAATCGCTCGCGGGAGTTGCTGCGGCAATTCTCTTCGTAGGCCGTGGGGTTGCTGGGGTCGGTATCGCCGGGCCAAGCCAGGTAGAGGCCGCGTACCAAAACGGCATCGTCACCATTGATCGAGGTGCAGTATGAGCCCGGCAGACGTTCGTCGATTTTGCCCACATAGAGCAGGGTGTCCAGCAAGGCGCTGGCGCTGATCTCCCAGCGCAGTTGCCCCATTAAAGAGAGGCGCCCTTTGGATGTGTTGGTTTCATCTTGGGAGTCGTCTTCAAAAAAACCGTCGTCTTTCAAATAGTTGAAAGCAACGCGGCCGAACACGTTGTCGGTGAAGGGTGTATTGTAGGCGCCGCGAAACTGATGTCGGCCATAGTTGCCGAGCGAGCCAAACAAGTAGCCTTCGGTTTCTGCCTTGGGCTTTTCCAAAGTGAGTACCATGGCGCCGCCAGTGGTGTTCTTGCCGAACAGGGTGCCCTGAGGGCCACGTAGCACCTGAATGTTCTCCACATCGACGGTGTCCATCAGGTGGCCGTCGGCGCGAGGTAGAAAGATATTGTCTAGATAGACTCCTACGGTGGGGTCAACCCGGGCAAAGGCGGCACGTTGGCCAATGCCGCGAATGTAGATCAAGTTGGATACGCTCTCGGTAATCTCAACGCTGGGCACGCTTTTGGTCAGTTCCCCGATGTTGACGATGCCGCGCTCTTTCAGTTCCGCGCCGCTCAAGGCGGTGACGGCGATGGGGGTTTCCTGCAGTGATTCGCGTCTGCGTCGGGCGGTAACCAATACTTCTTCGAGGCTGTTGCTGACTTTTTTGGTCTGTTCGTTGGTGGCAGGTGGGGGGCCACTTTGAGCGAAGCTGGTCAGTGGGGCGATCATGCCGGCGCACAGCACACCAGCCAGTAAAGCTACTGGATTCTTCATACTGCCCTCTTTTGTTTGTTATTAGTTATTAGGCTAAAACTATGGCTGTTCAGCGCGCCCGGTGCAACTGTTTTGGTTGATTTGTGATCAGCGGCGGGCGAGGGAATAGCCTGCCGCGCAGGCAGGCTCTATGCATCATGCGAATGGGTGAGGGAGTTTTACCCCTATCTGACAGCGCCGCGCTGGCGCAAATCAGCTATGTCTTTTTCGTCTTTTCCCAGAACGTCTTTCAGGATGGTATTGCTGTGCTCACCCAGTTTGGGGCCGGGCCAGCGGGTGCTGCCGGGGGTTTCCGAGAGACGCGGAGTGATGGCTGGAATATGAACAGTGTCATCGCCCATGGGTACTTCCTCAAACAGGCCGCGGGCCTGAAAGTGCGGGTCGTTGAACATATCCTCTACATTGTAGATGGGGCCGACGGGCACGCGCGCGCCTTCCAGGGTAGCTATCACCATTTTTGATTCGTGACGGGAGCACCAATCTGCCAGCGCCTTGTCGATGGTGCGTTCGTGGATTACCCGACCTGCGTTGTCGGCCATGGCGGGGTCGTCAGCCATATCCTGGCGCCCAATGGCGGTCATCAGGCGTTTGAAGATGGAGTCGCCGTTGCCGCCAATCACCACAAACTTGCCGTCTTCGCAGCGGTAGGTATTGGTCGGCACAATGCCGGTGACTGTGGTGCCCGACGGCTGGCGAATGACGCCGGCGCCACTGTACTCGGGGATCACGCCTTCTAGCAGGTTAAACATGGATTCGTAGAGGGCCACATCGACTACCTGACCGCTAGCCCTGTTACGCAGTTTGGCGGTGAGTGACATCAGAATTCCAATAACCGCGTGTAGCGAGGCAATGCTGTCGCCAATGCTCAGATTGGGGCGCACCGGGGCTTCGTCAGGAAAGCCGTTGAGAAAACGAAAGCCGCTGATGCCCTCGCACACCGAAGCAAAACCGGGCTTTTTCGCGTAGGGGCCGGTTTGGCCGTAGCCGGAAATGCGGGTGTAGATCAGGTCTGGATTGGTGGTTTTCAGGTCATCGGGACCCAGCCCCCAATCTTCCATAACGCCTGGGCGGAAGTTTTCTATCAGTACATCGCATTCATTTGCGAGCTCTTTTACCAGCGCCCTGCCGTCTTCGCTTTTCAGGTCAATCACAATGGATTTTTTATTGCGCCCGAGGCTGTACCACCACAGGGCGGTGTCGTCTTTGACGATGCGCCAGCGGCGTATCTGATCGCCTTCCGGTGGCTCTACCTTGATGATCTCGGCCCCAAAGTAGCCAAGGATGGATGCGGTAAAGGGCCCGGCCAGCAATTGGCCCAGCTCCAAAACACGAATGCCCGCCAACGGGCCCGGGTTGCTCTGTTCAGTCATTGGGGTTCTCCTGTGAGCGCTGCAGTTTAATCAGCGCGGCGCAGGATGGCCACCGTTGCGGAATACGTGGAAACGCAATAGGGGACCAAGTAGGTCAGCCCCATTTGCAGGTAATTGCGCGCTGTGGCGCTGCCGTCCAGCAGGGCGGGCAGGTGGTTTATCGCAATGAGTAGGGTGCCGACCAGCAGAGCCACTTTTGTGGCCGTTGCGACAATCGGTGGGGATAAAGCCGTCGCTATAAACGGCTTCACGAGCGATTGCCCGAGGGTTTGAAAATGGCGTAGTTGCCGCTGGCCTTTGCCACCAGTTTGCCGTCCAACGTCAATTCGGATTCTAGGTGGGCGATCTTTTTGCCGCGATGCACCAGCCGGGTCTGGCAGACGACATCACCGCTGAAGACCGGAGCAAAGTAATTCATCTTGATTTCAATGGTGGCGCACAGCTCGCCTTCGGCGAGGGAGGGGTAGAGGGCGGCACCCATGCCGGTGTCTGCCAGCGCATATAGCACGGCGCCGTGGGCGACCTGATGGGGGTTGAGCAGATCCGGGGTGATAGTGAGGTTAAGCTCGCTAAAGCCGGCATCCTGGCGGGCAATGTTGAGGCCTATCAGTTCGCCAAATGGGTTTTTCATTGTGCCTTCTCAGTCTGTGTATTTTTGCCTTTTGTAACACGGTTTCAGGGCTTGAGTCGATATACCCCTGGGGGTATATTGGTGGGGTGACCGAACAGAGTAAATGCTATGACTGACTGGTTTGAGAAAAAACAGGAAATGCAGAACCGGCTAAAGCGGGCCGAAGGCCAGTTGCGCGGCGTGCAGCGTCTGATTGAAGAGGAAGAAGAGTGCGAAAAAGTGGTTCAGCAGCTCGCGGCGGTGCGCAAAGCCTTGGACAAAGTGTTTTACAAAGCGGTGACCTGTGCGCTTGAGCGCGAACTCGATGGGCAGCTGGTTGATATCAGTCGTATCGAAAAATACACACAGTTATTGGCGAAATACGCTTAGTTATGCTGGCGCTGCTATTTGGTGTCATTGTTGGGTTGGCCCTAGGGCTTACAGGCGGAGGCGGATCATTGTTCGCCATCCCTCTGCTGGTATATGGCTTGGGCTATTCCATGCAGCAGGCTGTGCCCATGAGTTTGCTGATTGTAGGCATTACCTCTGCGGTTGGAGTGCTCGCTGCGCTGCCATCCAAGCGAATTTCTTTTAAACCGGCGTTGGTTTTTGCCGTATCGGGCATGTTGATCACGCCGTTTGGAATACAGCAGGCTATGCGGTTGCCTCAGGCGCTGGTGTTGATGCTGTTTGCGGTGCTGGCCTTGTTAATTGCGAGCTATATGTGGCGTCGTTCGCTGCGAGCGCCTGAAGAGGCGAGTGTGGTGCGCGCATCGTTTATGCGTGAGAACGCGACGGCCCTCTGCCGATTCAGTGCGGATGGCTGCTTTCGCATTAATGGCCCCTGTGCTGCTGGATTGGCGGTCGCTGGTGCGGCGACAGGATTTTTGTCGGGTTTGTTTGGTGTCGGTGGCGGTTTTCTGATTGTGCCGGCGCTGATGATGATTACCCAGCTCAGTATTCAATCGGCGGTAGCTACGTCTTTGTTAACCATCAGTGCGATCAGCTCCGGTGGTGTGGTGTCTTCACTCGTGCAGGGTGTTCATTTTGATTGGGCCACCGCGACGCCTTTCATTGCCGGTGGCATCGGCGGCTTGAGTCTTGGCTTTGCAGTGGCGAAACACCTGTCAGGCGCCGTTTTGCAGCGGGTCTTCGCGGGGCTCATTATGGTTACGGCAGTTTTTATTATTCTGCGCACAATGCATGAAGGAGGTATGCTGTGATTTTTCGACAGTTGTTTGACGCAGAGTCTGGCACCTATACCTATTTGTTAGCAGCCGAGAATATCGGTGAGGCATTACTGATTGATCCGGTGGTGGATAAGGTGGATCAGTATCTGCAATTACTGCGAGAGCTGGATCTCACCTTAAAATATGCAGTAGATACACATACTCACGCGGATCATATTACGGCACTGGGAGCCTTGCGTGATAAAACGGGCTGTATCACGGTGATGGGTGAGTACACTCAGGCCGATTGTGTGTCCCAGACGATTGCCGACAACGAATTGCTACAATTTGGCGACCTTCGATTACGTGCACTGTTTACCCCCGGGCATACCAATGAGTCGTTCAGTTTTTATCTGGAGGCCGGGGGAGAGCGCTGCGTGTTTACAGGCGATTGCCTGTTGATTCGAGGCAGCGGGCGCACTGATTTTCAGGGTGGAGACGCCGGACGAAGTTATGACTCTATTACCCAGCGACTGTTTTCACTTCCGGACGAGACTTTTGTTTACCCTGGTCATGATTACAAAGGCTGGACGCGTACCACCATTGCCGAAGAAAAAGCCAATAATCCTCGGCTCGCCGGTAAGAGTCGCGACGAATACATTGAAATAATGAACAATCTCAACCTACCAGACCCAAAGATGATGGACATTGCCGTGCCTGCCAACCTGGCTTGCGGTAAAACCGACTTCAGGAGGTAACCATGGAAACCAGTTTTACTCCAATAGCATCGCTGCTCGGCGGTGTGATGATAGGCTTGGCGGCGTTGCTGCTGCTTTGGCTGAACGGCAAGGTCGCCGGCATTTCAGGGATTGTTGGTACAGCGCTTACCGACTTCGGTGCGGCATCGCGCTGGCGCTGGAGCTTTATTGTCGGGCTCCTCGCTGGCGGCGGTATTGCGCTGTACCAATGGGTCGGCGTGAGTGAAATTGCCCTGCGCGCCTCCATACCGGTGTTGATCGTAGCTGGTCTGCTTGTTGGCTATGGCACTCGGCTGGGCTCCGGTTGCACCTCTGGTCATGGAGTGTGCGGTATTGGCCGACTGTCGCCGAGATCCATCGTCGCCACCTGCGTCTTTATGGGTGTGGCCTTTGCGACCGTGTTTGTACAACGTCATCTGCTGGGAGGCTGAGTATGAAAGAATTGTTGGCGGCTCTGGTCGCAGGGCTATTGTTTGGTGTTGGACTGGCAGTATCCGGCATGTTGATTCCGGACAAGGTGCTCAATTTTCTGGATATCGCCGGGCACTGGGATCCAAGCCTGGCATTGGTGATGGGGGGCGCGCTGGCCGTAACCGTGCCCGGCTACTACCTTGTTACCCAGCGGCCTCGTCCATTGTTGGTATCCAGTTTCAGCCTACCTACCAGTACCGCTATTGACGGCAAGTTGTTGGCGGGTGCAAGTCTGTTTGGTTTGGGCTGGGGCTTGAGCGGACTCTGCCCGGCGCCGGCGCTGGTAAATATTACGACGGGCTTTGTTGATGTGCTGGCGTTTGTTGCTGCCATGCTCGTGGGTATGCTGCTACATAAAACGCTGCACAGGGCCTGAGCAGGACGCGGTGTTGCCGGCAACGCAGCAATGGGGCTAGAGTACTAGGCTTTGCATTAAACGGACGCGGATATGGCTCATCGGCCCACCCTGAAGCAACTTAATTACCTGTGCGCTGTGGCGAAGTTCCGCCACTTCGGGCAGGCGGCTAAATCCTGTCACGTATCCCAACCCACCCTGAGTGCAGGCATTGCCGAGTTGGAAGATAATCTCGGCGTAACGCTGGTAGAGCGCGACAACAAAAATGTGCTGCTTACCGACATTGGTCACTCTGTTGTGGCCCGTGCGCAGCGCATCCTCACGCATGTGGACGATCTTGTATCGCTTGCGGAATCGGCGGGGAAACCCTTTACCGGGAGTTTGCATCTTGGTGTGATACCTACCATTGCGCCCTTTCTGTTACCTCAATTTTTACCTCGGTTTCGAAAAAAGTATCCGGATTGCCAGCTGTTTATTCGCGAAGATCTTTCCGCCAATCTCCTCGAGCGCCTGCGAGCCGGTGAGCTGGATGTGGTCTTGCTGGCCTTGCCATACCCTACCGAAGGGCTTGATGTGGAACACCTGTTTTACGACGAATTCCTACTTGCCTACTATGAGCAACACCCGCTGGCAGAGAAAACACCTTTGCTAAGTCGCGATTTGCAAGGCCGTGATGTGCTGTTGTTGGAAGACGGTCACTGTCTGCGCGATCATGCGCTGGAAGCCTGTCGTCTCAGTGAGCGCGACGTAACCGCGCCTTATCAAGCCACCAGTCTGAATACCATTGTGCAAATGGTGGCTAACCAGATCGGTGTAACACTATTGCCGAAGATGGCATTGGACGGAAAAATTCTGGCCGGCACACAAGTGAAAACCCGCGGGTTTGATAAAGAAACCGTACAGCGTTCTATCGGTTTGGCGTGGCGAAAGCACAGCCCGCGCAGGGACGAATTTTTACTGCTGGGCGAATTTATCGGTCAGCAAAAACGCACCTGAAAATCGGGGTCGTATCGGGTATTTTTTAAACAGCATGCGCCGTGTTCCCCGTCAGTCTATTCGCTGCATTATCTGTATCAGATTGCCGCAGGTATCATCCAGAACGGCAAACTTCACATTGCCCGAGGCAATTGGCGCTTGGGTGAATTCAACGCCGAGTTTCTGAAGACGCTGATATTCTCCTTCCACGTCGTCAACCTCAAATGAGGTGAATGGGTAGCCATCTTGTTTTAGCGCATGCTGGAGCACCGGGGCGGCTGAGTGATCGTTTGGTTCAAGCACCAGTTCGACGCCATCGGGCGCCTGTGGTGACACGACGGTCAGCCACCGATGCTCGCCGACAGGCACATCACTTTTTTTTATGAAGCCTAGTTTTTGGGTGTAGAACTCAAGCGCTTTTTCCTGGTCCTCGACAAATACACTGGTAACCCAGATTTTCATTTTTGCACCGCCTTATTATGGTTGTTCGCTCTATTGTCTGGATTTTTATTCCGCTTGCAGGCTTATGTTTGTTCCGGGATTGGGCATAGCTATACCGATATCGGCCAATGCTTCAGTTACCAGTTTGCGCATAAGCACATCGTGTGCTGCGGTGTTGGCGGCCAGCAGGGCGCTTTGTGACTCGAATATGCAGACGACCTTTAGTGACTGCGGGAAGCGTTGGTAATCGACGTAATGAGTCAGCCACTTAAACCCCGGAATTTGTTCAAGAGCTTGTTCGCACGCATCGGTTAGAGCCAG